>NZ_CACSIG010000030.1:0-533 GCF_902705815.1 Alteromonas infernus | reverse complement strand
CCAGTTTTTATTTCTGTAATGCGTTTTATTATAGGTCACGTTTGCCTCGGGAAAATCTTCTCGGGTTAAGCGCATTAATGTTAACCCATCGCGATGCTTGACCTTCTTTGCCATGGGGCTCACCGGTAAAGTCATAAACGCGATGAACGTCTAGCTTAACTTGCTTGTCGCCATAGTCATGGGTAATAACAATCACAGGCTCGCTGTGGTTCACGCTAATACCTACTTCTTCAGCAAGCTCTCGCTTTAATGCCTGAAGCACGGTTTCGCCTGCTTCCACTTTACCGCCGGGAAACTCCCATTTCCCGCCCTGATGGACATTGTCTGGGCGAAGGGTAATGAAGATTTCATCGCCGCGGGCAATAACGCCCACAGCAACGTGTACTACTTTCATTACTTAAGCTTACCGTGGCACTGCTTATACTTTTTACCTGAACCACAAGGGCATGGGTCGTTACGGCCTACTTTGGCTCCCTCACGAACCTGTGTACGCACTTGGTCGCTCGCTTCCTCTGGCGCTGCGGTGGCGTCTT
>NZ_CACSIG010000029.1:0-12356 GCF_902705815.1 Alteromonas infernus | reverse complement strand
TCAGTAATCTTGTAATTTTGTTCTGTAACCAGACTCACCGCATCCAGTTTGAATTCTTTCGAGTAGCTTTTTCGGGTTTTCATATACACTCCAGTTGAGATAATTATCTCTTAACTGGGTGTGTGAATCTATTGGAGCACGTCACTTATCGAAAATGACACCATAGGCCAAGGTGCCGTAAAGTAGAATAGAACTTACAACGAAAGTAATTGCAACTGTGGTGCGCGGCAAAAATAGGGCACCAAAAAGACTTAGAAAAATAATATTAAAAAAGGTTAGCAAGAGCGGTACAGAGAGAAAAAACACCCACTCATTCAATGTTACAGGGGCTACAACTTCATAAACAGCGGACAAAAATGGTATGTTAAATATTGCTGCGATAAGCAATGAAGAAAGTAAAATGAACTGAGCTGATGTAGGATTGAAATTTAGTGTTCTTGGAAATTTCACAATAAGGTTCTCGTGTACTTCTTAGCACATAAGTTACCTGTCTAAACTTAAATAACGCTTAAGAAAAACTGTAGGATGAAAATTCTCGCATTATTTTTTAATTGTATGAAAACATGTACCTCACGTAACGGGCCTATCTGGGATATAACTAAAGATCTCAGTCGCAGTTTTCGTAAGCGGACACTTTTCGGTTAATGCCTCGTGCGATAATAGTACCCAGTGGACGCGATGTGCATACCCTACAGACGTTGCCATTTCGTTTTTTTAAAACAACCATTGCGTACATGTTTTTCATCGACGAGGATATGTCTTCCCTTTTCAGTCTTATCCAACCACTGGTAGGCGGCAGACAATTGCTGATCAACAGGGGTATGATACCCAAAATGAGTGATGGGATAAGGCGAGAAGAGAATGAACTGTTCAGAAAAATCAACAAGTGCAATAGTTGCATCATGTTTACCAATTTCTTTTTCAATATTTGCAAATACGCTTTTAGGGGTTTTTACATCTTCAAGTAAAGTGTAACCCCAAGTAGCGTACATGCCCCAAAGAGTGCACAAGAAATAGGGCCAGACTTTCCAGTGCTTCCCTCTAGTAGTGATCACCGTAACCAGACACGTCAGTCCTCCCGTTACTAAAAAAAACATCCACGGAGAAAGCCCGAACTTTTCTTCTAGCTTTAGGGCGAATGATGCTTTTACTATGCCGGAAAAACCAAACCCCAATAAGCCTACTGATAGTAAAAATACAACGCCCCACAAAAGCCAGGAAAATACTTTCTTATTAACAACTGAATCAAAGTAAGGCGCAGAGATCAGTGCCAGCATCGGCAATGCGGGTAAGATGTACACCCCCCGTTTACCAGGACTTACACTGAAGAAAAGCAGAACAAGTACAATCCAAACCAATGGTAAGTATATGCGGGCATCACCTTTTTTGATTGCGCGATACCAACATGGGATAAGCCATGGGAGAGCGATGCTAATTGGCAACCAGAATAATGGAATAACCTCTACGAGGTAATACCAGAACGGCTTTATGTGATGCCAGGAATCAGCATATCGAGTGACCGTTTGCCTGAAAAGAATATTATCTCTATATAGAGCAAGTGATGTGTCGTGGCTATTTTCGACCAATATCAACATAGGTATAAACCATAGTGATATAGCCAGTAACATCACCACTGCACCCATTATCCACGGTAATACGGAGTTTTTAGTTTGCTTCTTAGCTATGTCCCGCTGAGGCCAAAAGTGTCGATGTATCAAGTATGGTATCAGCATCAGGACTGGTAAAAATCCGACCCCTTTTGTGATGACGCCAATTCCCATGAAGAAAAAGGCGAGGTAATACCAACGCCATCGCCTTTCAACTAAGAAAAAGCGCAGAAGACCATAGCATCCGATTGTTATCCAGCAGCAGACCATTGCGTCTATCTGTGCAGACTTGGCTTGAAGCAAAAATTGAAAACTCAATAAAAGAAGTGACGTTGCGATCAGCGCCTCTTTTGTACTCCACAGTCGTTTTGAGATGTCATACACCAAAAAAAGTGTGAGTAGGCTGCATAAAGCAGATGGGAGCAGAAAGGCAATCTTAATTGACCCGAATAGCGCAAAGAAAAAAGCGATAGACCACATAAACACAGGTGGTTTATCAGGATAAAACTCTCCCGCTCTGGCTGGAAAGAACCACTGACCTGTTTCAACCATTTCTTTTGCAACTTGTGCAAAACGAGGTTCGTCAGCAGGCCAGGGATCTCTTAACCCAAGCCCGATAAATATCAACACGCTAGCCAGTACAAAAAGCCAGAAAGTATAATTTGGGTGCTTGTTCTTATGTTTAATGGCTAGGCTCGTCTGATTCATTGCTACATTTGCTGCTTTTTGTGAGAGAACGAAGAGTTTTATCGTCATTATGTTGACGACGATAAACCTTAAAAAGATATGCGCTTAGCAAGCTGGAAATCCCAAATAATAGGGCGCTTATGATTATTTTAAGTTCAGAGTTGACTAATACACCCTTACCCATCAATGCAAAAACCGCCATTTGAGGGATGTAGCCAATAGTAGACCCAAGAATAAAAGAGCGTCGTGGAATCTTTGAAACGCCAGCAAAAATGTTTGTGAGTAGATTATTTCCTACTGGCAACAGTCTAATGATAACGGACTTAAGAAAGGGAGAGCGAACTAGAAAATGGTCTAACTTGCGCACCCGCATTTCAAAGTGTTGAATAATAATCGGTCTAGCGAAAGATCGGGACACTGCCATAACTGTTGCACAGCTGAGGATAGCTGCTAATGTTGAATAGATGATACCTGCAGCAAATCCAAAGGCATACCCCCCCATAAATGCGACTAACTGGCGTGGAAGTCCGATAGAAAGTAAAAATACTGAGACGGCTAAAAATTTGGCTATCCCTGTCACTCCATTATTACGGGTATGCTTGTCTATCCATTCCTGATTAAATGCGTCAAATGAGGGAGAGACCGGAATCAAATGACTAAAAAACAGAATGGTAAGTACCAAAATGAAGAAACGAAGGAGACTGGAATTCAATTAGATACTCTCTTCATTTTCTAAGATGACATCATTAAGTTTATTACGTTTCTGAAGCCAATAAACTCCTGCCATATCAGTTAGTCCGACCCCAAGCCGCCCTAACATATTATATTTTGATTTTCCAAATTGCCTGTCTCTGTGATTCACCTCAACAACTTTAATGATCCCACCTTGTCGCCGGATCAGTGCTGGCAGAAAACGATGCATATGATCAAAATAGGGTAAATCGAGGAATGTTTGTTTTGGAAAGACCTTTAACCCACATCCGGTGTCAGGTGTATCATCATTAAGAAGTTTACTTCTTACAGAATTTGCTAGTTTTGACTGAAATCTTTTCCAAGCTGTATCCTTTCTGTTTTTACGGTGACCAGCAATGCAAAAGTGACTCCCTAACGGAAATTGAGAGGCCATAGTCAGGAGGTTTGGTATATCAGAGGGATCATTCTGCCCATCCGCATCAAGTGTTACTACAAGTTCTCCATCAGCATGGCTCACCCCTGTCCAAATAGCTGTACTTTGTCCCACCGAGTGCTTATGCCGTAGTACGTTAACTTTGTCAAAGCCACTCGCTTTCAGGTAAAGCAAATTCTCAAATGTCTTATCCGTACTTCCATCATCAACATAGATGACTTCGAAGTTTGCTACACCTGTTAACGCTCTATAAATTTCCTCAATTAAGGGTTTTAAATTTTCTTCTTCGTTTTTTGCTGGTATTACAACTGAAATTCGCACGTAGCCCTCTGTCAAAGCCCCAAGATCAAGCAAATTCTATTTTCGACAGGAAAACTCTAACAAACGAAACTTAAGATACGCTTATGAAGAGTCATTTAATTGAGGTAATAATGTTCTAATCGCTCAGGAAGGAAGAAAGAGGCTGGTTAAGGAGGGAACGCTATAGGAGTGTGTTTCGACCAGCTATCGTAGTACTTTCGCCACGGCCTTGGCTTGCACTTACAATCACCTTGTCATGTTATTGCAAATATTTTGTCCTGAGGAACGCTTGCGGCCAAATAAGCCACAAAGTCAGTGCTTGAATCGGCATAAGCAGCGAAAAGTTTCCAGCCAGACTCCTTGTAAGGCTTTAGAATATTTAGTTTAAACGTTTTAAAAGCTTTTTCGCTAAGCCATCGAATTAGCTACCTGAATATCTCTATCTGGGAGATGGTAACGGGATAAAAAAGTGGAATGTTGAACTGGAAGTATACATTTCGCGCAGTCAGATAGATAATTTTGAAGCCTTTATCAGCGTATGCTTGAACACGTTCAGACGCATTTTCTCTTTCAGAAAAAATGCAGGCGTTACAGGGGATCAATGTTCCATCGATGTCAAAAATGACAGCTTTGTCACTTTTACCATTGGGGGGAGAAATTTCTGTAGAGGTTATTGAGCACCCACAAAGTAGCAGCGCTGATATAAAATAAGCCTTCATCGTTAGTCACAAGACTGTTATTAATATGAACAAAATATCGAGATAAACTTAAGAGCTATTGAAGTAAATCAATCGATTTATGCTAAAAGAACCACGTATACGTAGGTTAACTATAAGCACCTTTTCAATAGCTTCTTCAGCAAATCCTAAGGTTGAGAAGGTATACTCAAATAACTTTAAAATTGACATTCAAATTATGAGAATACTTCTGATAGAAGACTCTTTATCATTGAGAAACAGTTTGAGCTTAGGCTTGGAAAAATTGGGCTATTCAGTCGATACTGCTGGCACTGGCTCTGAGGGATTGAGTATGGCGTTGCTTGGTAGCTACGAAATAATCATCCTTGATATGATGCTACCTGAGTTGGACGGTATGACTATTCTTAAAACGTTACGAAAAAGACATTTAGAAACAAAGGTTATCATCTTATCTGCGCGATCTGAGTCTGAAGACAAGGTAGCGGGGCTATTGGCAGGTGCTGACGACTACCTTTCTAAGCCGTTCTCGTTTGACGAATTGACTGCTAGACTACTTAGCTTGATGAGGAGAGGTGCGGTAAATTGTCTCAATGACCAAGTTACTATCAACAGTTTGACACTCAATATCCAGTTTAAAACGCTTTCATACAATAATGGCATTATCAACCTGACCCCGAATGAGTACAAAATTGTTGAATGTATTTTTCTCAATAGACACAAGATAGTTACCTCAGAAATGCTGAGTGAATTTATTTCTGGAAGCTATGACCATATCTCAAAAAATGCTATTGAAGCTCACCTTTCCTCAGCAAGGAAAAAAGTAAGAAAAAGCGGCGCGTCTCTACCCATTACAAGTAAACGTGGTTTTGGTTACAGAGTTATAGAAGCTAATGAAATCAATACGTAAAACATTAACACGAAGACTTTCTATTATTATTTCACTGTTAGTCATTGCCGTTTTACTTGCAGCAGATATTGGCGTTGATTCCTGGGTCGAACAAGAATTCAACCAGGCTATGAAGGCAAAGGTAGGTGTACTTCAGAGCTTGGTAAATGAAGATGTCGAGGGTGTGGAATTCGAATTTGCAGGTGAGTATTTGCCTGAGTTTGAAGGGACATCTTCCCCCGAGTATTTTCAACTTTGGTACAAAGATTCAACGTTTGAAAAATCAGATACTCTGGCGCTTTATACCATCAATGAATTGCCTTTCAGCAGCATTGGCCTGGATGAATATTCTTTCCAGGATATTACTCTGCCCGATGGCCGTACGGGTCGGGTAATTTACACTCGATATATACCTCAGATTGATTCTGAAGACAGAGCTGGATTTTATCGCGTCATGGGCAAGGGTAACGATACTCGCCCGTCAATGGTTATCGCGTACGCAACATCTACAGAATTGTTAAATTTCACGTTGTGGTTTATCGATGGTGCTTTTCTATTTGCATTAATTATCGTGCCGTTAGTTGTTCGATTTACAGTGCGTAACACTGTGGCTTATGCTCTGGCACCCTTGGATGCCTTAAATGCCAAGATAAAAGGACTACGATTTACCACTAGACAAAAACACGAAGCTTTTCAAAATAATGTCGAGGAATTGGAACCCATTACCCAAAGTTTGAATCACTTTTTTGAAGATAATTATTCGCTTTACCTGCGTGAGAAGAGGTTGACTTCGGATATCGCACACGAGCTAAAAACACCAGTCTCTGAATTAATAAATATGACTGAAGTAGCAATTAAGTTTCCAGGAGAAATAAGATTAGAAAAAGATTTTAAGCCACGTGTTTTGCAAATAGGCACAAGAATGAAAAATATTATTTCTGGCCTTATGTTAATCCAAAAATATAGTTTTAAGACCCTAGAGCTAACTGATGAGATAGATATCCACAAATTAGTATCTCAACTTATTCAGATCAAAGAAGCAAGAAATGTTAAGGTAGAGATTAGCTCCAATTTTCAGTTAAGCGTCAAGAGCAATCGCGTTGGAGTAGAATCGATAATAAGTAATCTGATAGATAACGCTATCGAACACGGAAAAACTGATACAGAAATACTTGTGAACTTAGGTGTAAATAGTTCTAGTAATGTTTACCTCAGAGTGACAAATAAGGTGGGGACAGAGGTTAATGAGGATGATCTAAAGCATATGTTTGAACCGCTTTGGCAAAAAGATGCTTCTAGAACATCTGAAGATAACTTTGGGCTAGGTCTTTCTATAGTAAATGCATTGTGCGACGCTGTATGTGCAGAAGTTTCTGTAACCAAAACCACCGAAGAAGACATATCGTTTTTGTTGACTTTTAAAAATGAAACTATTGGTCCGTAATCTTAGGCAGGCTTAAGTTACTGTAACCTTAGCCTTAATAACACTCCTGAAAAGAGAGACTGCGACTTAGCAAGAGAATAAAAATAGGGTAATTCAACTTAACCTAGCTTTCGAATTTGGTATGTGGTGGAGATCAAAAAAGTTTTCGGCCACCTGTTCCTTGTCACGGATAATTGCTGCTGGAACAAGTCAATGCTTCCATTCAACTCATTGGGCGTACAACGATAAAATGACTTTACGATTTTTTTGCAGAGTTCTACCAAGAAACTGTTGAAAAACACTTGCTGACAATAGGTTATCTTAATATAGATTAACGTTACCTGTCTCAATCAATGTTCCGAGATCGATGAAATAATTAGAACCAGCATAAAAGTGTTATTCAATTGATACTAGGGAAGATGCAAATAAGTTCCTAACGTGAGATCATGACTGCATGTTAAGTTACATTCTCTACTGCTCGTGAGCCAACAGTTAATTATTGCCAGTAGTCAGCTAAAGCAAGCGCTGATAGCCCTATAAAGAGGTTTTCCTATCACGGATAGACAACTTATTACCGTGCTCACAATTGATAGAAGTGATTGAACTTTTGTATCCTAAAGCTGATATTAATCGCCTTATTCATATGCAGAAAAATAAGTGAAGCAGAGAGTATCTATAACCGCGGGGCGAGAGTCACTTATCGACCAGCGCTTGAGTGGCGCTTAAGTTGAAATCGCTGAAGTTAGTTTGTGCCTCAACGATTTAAACAGAATATCTGATTTCTCTTTCAAGTTACCGATGAATTTATATTTATCGGGTGTGTTTATTTATATAGCTCCTCAAGCCTCCTCAATTTTTTGTATTTCTGGTTAGCCCCCGTTATAACGTTAATGGAACTGGACAAAAGGGAAGTATTGTGGCGGCTACTTAAAGCGTTCAAGTTCTACCGCAGTATCTGAATTATGGAGTTGGAGACGCGCCCAAAAATTTGCATGGTTGTAGGCTATCTCTCTCATCATGACTATTTCTTAAATTCTGCCGATGAACGGGCTATTCTAATCACAAATCAGCCTCAACTGTTTACCAATTCGCGAAAATCCATTATTCTCCATATTGGTTATGTTTAATGCTTAAGAAATGTTTAAATCCATATCAAAAGTAATATTAGTGTTTACAGTGCTATCTGCCCTCGTCGGGCAAGCGATGGCTGTAGATACTATGAGTTTTGAAATGGCTATTGACAACAAACATTACAATAGTAATTCTGAATCGAATTGCTCTACGAACATGAGCCATGGTATGAGAGTAGATTCTAGCAGTTCGGAGAACGCTAGTATTAAAGATTGTTGCAACACTTCGGAATGCACATGCCCACCAGGTGGTTGTACTCATGCTCCCGTCCTTATAGCTTCCATGATGACTGTTCAACACCCAGTGGTGCCGGACGCTTCATTTGGCTTGTTCTTCCAACAGCCAGTTTCAGTAACATCCTCACTTTTTCGCCCACCGATATTTGCCTAACACGGGGTCAGTGCGTCCAAATTTAACGCACAATTTGTTTCAGTTCCTGTTTATTATCTAGGTGCTAGCGTACCTATATGTGCCAGCTTTGTCTGGAGGCAAAAATGTTAAAAAAAATCATCTATCAAGCTGCGGTATTACTGCTAATTCTACCTAGCATTGCCATGGCAAATATCCACCATGGCGCAAACGACGTCTTCGAATTATTAGTTTATAAATCACCTGTGGATGTGCAAAAAGTGGATAACCCATCTAGAAAACCAAGGGTTTCAACTACGTACAAAGGACTTTCATAACTTGAGCGACATCAAGAACGAATACGGAATTTCGCCAAATCTTCGCTCTTGCCATACCGCTGTTACAGAAAACGGCTTTGTATTTGAAGGCCATGTCCCTTCTAAGTTTATAAAACGATTCTTGTTAGAAGAACATCCAAAGGCTATCGGGTTATCTGTTCCAGCTATGCCAGTAGGTTCACCCGGAATGGAAGTAGCAGAGCAGTTTATGCCTTATACCGTTTTCATTATATATCAAGATGGGAGCTACGAACCTTACGCGAAAGTAGAAAGCTACGACAGTCAATTCGATTGAAGTCAAAGTTAAACAAATAAATGCGCACTTTTGACAATCAAAGCAATTTTAATTTTTAAAAACCGAATATTAACCAAAGATAGAGGTAATCATGAAAGCACTTGTTAAATCATTTGCAATATTTAGTGTACTGCTAAGCAGCGTGGCATTAGCACATGAGGCTATAGAAATTAAATCTAGCACACCAAGCAAAAATGCAATGTTGATGGAGGCCCCAATGGAACTATCAGTCAGCTTTACCAAGGGAGTTAGATTAATAAAAGTAGTTTTAAAAGACAGTGAAGGTGCAAAAGTTGATTTTGGCTTTGAACCTCCGAAAGAGGTTGCAACGGATTATTCTTGGACCTTACCTAAATTACGTCCAGGTTCATACAATGTTGAGTTCATCATGCTTGGCTCCGATGGGCACAAGATGAAAGATAGTTTTGGATTTATGGTGCACTAAAAAGGGGATTCAGCTGTGGAAATGTATATCTGGAACACTGTAATTGTAGTGACAAAGCTAATGTTTTATTTAGGTTTCGCGGCCACAGCTGGATATACATTTTTCTGGCGAGATATTAACGACAGTAGGACAAGTTATACAACGCCATCTTATAGCGCTGTATGGGTAAAGGTTTGTGTCTTTGTTGCGTTTATTTCTAATGCAGTGTGGTTTATCGCGAACACTGGAGCGATGGTAGAAGAGGGAATTCAAGGCGCACTTGACCCCTTTATGCTTAAGATAATGTTGAGTTCTCCTATCGGTGAAGTCACCTTGTATCGTGCGGGGGGGTTAGCCGTAGCTTTAATAACTATCTACTTATTGAAATTTAAACCTCTTAAACCTTTCCTAAGGTTAAAGTCTTGCTTACTTGTGCTGTGTCTATTCACTCTCTCGTACACATTTACTTTAACCGGCCACGTTTCTGAATTAGGAAGTATTGCTCGAATACTACTTATGGTTCACGTATTTGTTATGGCTTGGTGGTTTGGTGCATTGATTCCGTTAAAGCTCTCCTGCCATTACCAGAGCTACGAAAAGCTTTATAAATTAATGGATAGGTTTGGTACGCAGGCGGCCGTATTGGTTACCTTATTATTATCTGCAGGCATTTGGCTAGCTATTCAATTGGTAGGTAGTTTTGAAGGGTTATTTAGCTCCATATATGGGCAAACTCTTCTTGTTAAAATGTTCCTTGTAACTAGCATTCTAGCTATTGCTATACGGCACAAACTGAAATTAGTCCCAAAACTTAAAAGTGGCTCGGGAAGCGAAGCACTCTCAAAATCCATTTCATTAGAGTTAACAATAGCAGTTGCTATTTTAATCATTACTTCTGGGCTTACGAGTATTGTAGGTCCCGAAAGATAAAACTTAGAAGAGAAATTCAAATGAAAATTAAATTATTAGTCTTACTATTTATCATGCCCGTAATCATGAGTTTTGCTGCTAGTGCCCATGAAAAAGAACATCATGAGAAAGGTATGTTTAGTGGGTTAGATACGCCTGCAGCTAAAATAGTTATTGCATTCCATCACGCGCTTAATACGGGAGACAAAATCACTGCGAAGAGCCTACTGGCGGATGATGTGACTATTTATGAAGGAGGCGGAGTTGAGAGGAGCGCAGATGAATATGCTCAACATCATATGAATTCAGATATGGAATATCTATCGTCAGTGACAAATAAAGCGTTGGAGCATCAAGTCAAAGTTCTGGGCAACACAGCAATCTCCGCATCGCGGTTTCTGGTCAATGGGATGTTTAAGGGGGAAGAGAGAGACTACCAAAGTATGGAAACAATTGTCTTAATCAACACCGAAGGAGAGTGGAAAATCAAACATATTCATTGGTCAAATTGATTCGATTAACTACCCGAGAGAGCTCGTATGAAAAAATTTTTAATCATAATCATTTCGTCTTTGTTATCTTTTTTCACTTTCGCTCATGATAACAATGCAACTGATAAAGATCAGATAAAAGACATTATAAAGCAAATTGAATATGGCTGGGAGAATGGAGACGGTGCCCCCTTTAAAAAGCACTTTTTCGACTTTAAAGGCGCAAGATACTTTGAATCTGGCGGACAGAATGTAGGGTTAAGTGACTTGATAGAGCATCATGTTGAACCAGAAAAGGATGCCTTAGTTTTCTTAAGTTTAGATTTTTCTAACATTCAAACTCATGTAGAAGATGATTTTGCTTGGACACTCGTTGATACAACCGTTCAAGGAAAGGTTAGGAAGTCTGGAGAAACTTTCAACAAAACGGGGTTTCAAACCTTTCTTTTTAAAAAAGTTAACGGTGAGTGGCTGATAGTTCACACGCATTCCTCTAGTAGAAATCGTGCAAAAGACTAGCGAAATAAATGTATTGAAAGCTACTTTGGTAATATCAACGGTAGCTTTCCAGTTTGCTCAATATCAGAACCATCTCGGCTATCCTATTGCCAAAATGCCTTACACTTCATATTGGCACGAACTAAGCTTCCCGCCAGCCAATGAACCCTTATTATTCGTTTTTGCACAGATTTTTAATCAACATCGAATCCTTAAACACTTGTCCTCCCAACCTACATTTTGTTCCACATACGCTATTCTCAAAAGGTGCAGAGAAATATGAAAATCGTTTATTTTGGAAACGACTTATTCTCGAATTGTTTGTTACTTCTAATTAAAAATAGATTGAACATTGAACGCGTTTTTATAAACGATGTTCAGGAAAATGCGAGCTTCATCAAACGAATTTGTCGTAAATACAATATTGTTTATTCCACTGAAAAACCAAGTGTCGTGACTCTTAAAGGATATTTAAATGACGAACAGACAGTCTTTGTTGTAGCCGATTACGGATACAAAGTACCCACAAACGAAATAAAATATGCGATTAATATCCACCCATCTTTACTACCCAAAAGTAGAGGCCCAACCCCACTCACCTACATTATCGACAACCCTGAGAACGCGGGTGTTAGCATTCATAAACTCACTGAGAAACTTGATGCAGGTAGCATCCTAATCCAAGAGAAATTTGAGGTCGAAAACAATGAAACGATTTCATCATTGATGGTCAAGTCTCAGTTACTCGCAGAAACTCTGTTAGAAGAATTACTTAATAACTTTAATGAACTTTATAATAACGCCACACCTCAATTGGAAAAGCTAGCGTCATTCCAAAGTCTACCTCCAGTAAAAAGAAGGTTTGTAAATTGGGATCAAAACACCGCTCAATTTAGTCATGCCCTTCGACAGTATGGGCACTTTGGGATTCTTATTTCGTTAGATAACGCGTTATATATCGCAAATGATGTCGAAGTCACAACTTTCAGTCACGATTTCACGTGCGGTAGCATAATCTTTGAGGATGCACTAATTAAAAGCATTGCTATAAATGATGGCTATGTTGTACTTTCTAAGCGTAGTTTAAGGCTATATGAATCAAGAGTACTAAACTAGTTGATTACGGCTTTAATGTTTAAAGGTCCTATGACGTGGTCAACCAAAATCACACAACCCAGTTAAGCCGCTTTTTGTA
>NZ_CACSIG010000028.1:0-29837 GCF_902705815.1 Alteromonas infernus | reverse complement strand
CTTTCAACCTGACGGGTTTGCCAGCTTCGCTGGGCAAACAAAAAACGCGACTTGGAAGTCGCGCTTTGTGTGCTCTTTATCTTTTCAGCAGCCGATCTGCGTTAACTAAACAGCTTCATAAACCACCCTTTCTGGAGGTCTTCTTCGCAGGTCTTAAGCTGAGTGGCGTATCGCAATGAACGTGCTTTTACTTTTGACGCCACTTTTTTGAGCCAAGGCTTTCTGTCGTAACTTCTTCGCTTATAGCCGCCCCACCCTTCGTGATAATTCAAGTATTGGGCATACGCGTCCCATTTTGAAATGCCGTTCACTTTTTGAGACTTGTAGATAAACCAGCCCATGAAGTCGATAGCGTCTTCGAAGTCATCTCTATCTGCGCCACTGTTATCCGTTTCTCTCATATAGTCTGCCCATGTAGGCGTTTTAGCTTGAGAATACCCATAGGCTGAACTGACTCGTCCCCACGGAATTAACCCAAAGAAAACATAATCACGTGGGGGAAGCGCATCGTGTCGAAACGAACTTTCCTGATACATCATGGCCATAGGAACATGGATAGGCACCCCCCATTTGTCTCTGGCATCAGCCGCTGCATCATACCAATCGTCCTTTTCATAGAAAATTTCGCACAAATTACTGATGTCTTTAGGAGGCGTAGTTGCACACCCAGCGATAAGCAGTGGAAAAAGAACGATGAGCGTTGATAAAAAAACAACCAGTTTTTTGAACTTTTGACTCATAGCTTGTCTTAATTAATGTTCTAGTAAAATGTGTGTTTCCCTGGAACCCTTCGATGCCTGACTTATGTCAGGCATTTTTTTTTGCAGGAGCTTCAGCGAAATAATCACGAATGAATGTATCAAAGTCTTTAGTGTCAGACGCTTCTATCTCTTTTTGCGCGGAGAATGATACTTCAGCTTGTGCGGCAAAACCCGCCGCATCGGTATCGGTATACTCAAAAGACTTCATTTCCGCCTGATATGCCTGCGCCAGTTCAAGACCAAGTATGCCGTTATCTTTGTCGTCTTCCAACAACATAGCAAGCAGTTTGCCTGACGGCGTTATGTCTGGATTTTTCACTTTTTCAAATTCAGCTTTCACCGCCTGCGAATAAGCCGTAGTGTCGTTAGCCAAATCCAATAGCTCGGCAGCTTGCTCAAATACGTGAAACAGCGATGCGCACCATTGTGGCAGTGTAGTATCCACACCATTGTTCTGTAGCACTAAGTCAGGATTTCTCCCTTCTAGCACCACTTTATTCATGTTTTCTTTAGCTTCTTTAAGCTGAGCTTCATCTAGCTCTGCACTTGGCATAAGTAAACACGCCACTAAGAACACATCTAAGAAGTCAAACTGCGTTTGCGAGATACCTATGGGTGAAAACGGGTTAACGTCTAGAGCGCGGACTTCAATGTAACTGATACCGCGACGAACCAAAGCGTCTGTTGGTTTCTCCATTGACTCGGTAGGCTGCTTAGGGCGTATAGGTGAATACAGTTCATTTTCAATTTGAATGATATTGCGACTTAACTGTTGATAATTTCCTTCTTCTCCTGCCGCGAATTCACTAAAGCGTGAAGAAGGCGTTGTCATAGCGTCGCGCAGCAGCTTAACGTAATTATCTAACCGGTTATAACAAATTTTAAGTGAGGATTGCTCTGCACTGGTATAGCCTAAATCACTCATTCGTAGACAGGTTGCATAAGGCATATATACAGTGCCTTTGCCTACCTTCTTAAATGGCAGTGCATGCTTTTTACCTTTTAAGAACGAGCCACACAGTGCCGGAGACGCGCCATAAAGATAAGGGATAAGCCAGCAAAGACGACGGTAATTACGAATTAATCCAAAATAGTCTGCAGAAACTTGTTCTTGCGAATATTCTTTTCCGTTCAGCTCTGCCCACAGCTTCCAAAAGCTTTCAGGTAGTGAGAAATTAAAGTGCACACCAGCAATGGCTTGCATCATGCTGCCGTAACGGTTTTTAAGCCCAATACGATAAACCCGTTTCATTTTCCCAACGTTCGACTCACCAAAATAGGCAATAGGAATGTCGGCTTCATCTTCAATGAAGCAAGGCATACTAAGTGGCCAAATTTGCTCTTCACCAATGTTATTAATGACAAACTTATGGATATCTTTTAACTGAGAAATTGTTTTTGCCGCGCTATTTTCTGGTGGCGTTATAAACTCTAACAGCGACTCTGAAAAGTCTGTAGTTATTGAGTCGTGAGTCAGCGCTGATCCCAGCGGCTTGGGGTGTGGCGTTTGTGCCAAGGTGCCATTTGGGTTTATACGAAGGGCTTCGCGCTCTACTCCACGCTTAATATCTTTTAGCGCAGCTAGGAACTCGGGTGACTTAAGCGCGGCTATGCGCGCTTCAAAACGGGATGAGTCTACAGTCAAAATGGTGGTCCGTTATGTCAATATTGCCCCTGTTATGGGGGGCAATAGTGTAAATTCAACAAAAATTAATCTGTCAGTTTAACGCTTCTCGCGTGTTACCCTCTACTGATAACTCGATAATTGGCATTGATAGCGCGTTCAACTGAGGCAAAATTTTCGCTTTATCGCCCACTACAATAATTTGCATCTTATCAAGATTCAAATATTGCTTTGCAAGCGCGTCTATCGATTCTTTATCAATGTTATTGATAATATCTAGCTGCGCTTCTCGATAACCTTTTTCTAAACCGTAGCTCAATAACTGACGCAAGAAGCGCGCTTTGCTTGTAGGCGTCTCAAATTCAAGGGCATCGCTAAGCGTAAAAGCATTGCGCATAAAATCAATTTCCGCTTTTTCCACACCCTCAGACCTATAACGCTCAATTTCACCTAAAATTTCTTTTATCCCTTCGCCGGTATTAGCGGCGGTAAGGTCGGTACTCACTTCGAACCAGCCCAGCGTTTTGCCGCCTACAAAGCCGCTATTTGCGCCGTAAGTAAAACCTTTATCCTCGCGTAAGTTTAGGTTGATACGGCTGTTAAATGCCCCGCCTAGCGGGAAGTTCATTAAACGTGATTTGAAATGATCGCCCGTCGCATCGAAAGGTAAACTTCTGTCCACAATATAGACAACCGACTGAACTGCTTCAGGGCTATCAATAAGGAAAATTTGATTTTGGTTGTACTGAGGAAAGTCACTATAATCAGCAGATTCGTAGGCGTTACCTTGCCACTGGCCTATAAAATCAAGCGTTTCAACCATGTTCTTCTTCGATAAGTTTCCAACAGCAACAATGCTTGCTTTATCTGGCGAATAGTAATTTTTATAGAAGGTTTTCACATCGTCCAGCGTGATACTTTGCACAGTCTCAAGGGTGCCTTCGTCTGGCAAACTCACGCGATTGTCTTCGCCAAACAAAATAAGATCTCGTGCCCGTCGTGCTAAGCTCGATGGTGTTTTCGCCTGCTGCTGCAGACCTTGAACCACCCGCTCCTTCATGCGCTCGAAATCTTCTTCTGTGAAAGCGGGGTTAAAAAGCTTTTCTTTTAAAAGCGCTAAGGTTTCATCTAGGTGCTTGGTTAACGTAGACACATAAACCTGTGAATATCTGCCTGCGGTACTGAAACGAATAGAACTTCCCAATTTGGCAAGTTCACTGGCCAACGCTTCATTGGAGTAATGCTTCGTCGTTTCGTTCATCAATAGTGCCGTAAGGTAGGCCGTTCCAGCTTTGCCTTCTGAATCTAGCAACATGCCGCCGTCCATACCTAACGTTAAGGTAACCGTTGGCGTTTCTGTACTGGTTACCCCCAGTATTTTAATGCCGTTGGCAAGTTCAGCTTCCCAGTAGTCAGGCACTTCCACGACAGGTGCATCACCGGCTTTAGGCATCACGCTTCTATCGAAACTTGAAGGTGCGCTAGTAAACGCTTCCTCACCGGCAACGTCAACGGTTTCAACGTGAATATTTCTTACCGGGCGTTCAAAGGTTTGCTCGGCGGCAGCTAACTGTACTTGCCCTTTTGGTACCACACTTAGTACAACGCTATTAGCATCTTTGATGTACTTGTTGTAAACCCGCATCACGTCGTCTGCCGTTACTGCGTTATAGCGTTCAATGTCTTCTGCTATCAAGTCTGGGGTTTGGTAAAACGTTTCGTTAGCGGCCAATGCTGATACTTTGCCAGATACACTTTGAAGCCCAAACACGGTACGCGCTTCAATTTGACCTTTTGTGCGTGCTAAATCGTCTGCCGTCACGCCGCGCGTTTCAAATTCTTTGAGTGTTTGGTTTAGCACCTCTTGCAAGGTTGATAACGATGTAATTTTTGCCGGGTTCGCTAGGGCAAGTAGCTGAAATTCACAGGCAAGCTCACGACAAGGGTGAGAAACGACTGCTTGAACCGCCATCCCTTCTTTAACCAAGTTTTTGTAGAAAAGTGAGGTTTTCCCTCCCCCTAAGATATCAGCCAGCACGTCAAGCGGGGCCTCATCTTCGTGGCGACCGTAAACGGTGGGATAGGTAATTTGCAGCAATGGCAAATGGACTTTGTCTTCCAATGTCATATAGCGTGTTTCAGTAAGCGTGACAGGTTGCGGCTCAGGCTCTTCTACAGCAGGCCCAGCCGGTATCTCGCCAAAATACTTTTTTATCCACGCTTTGGTTTTTGCTACGTCGATATCGCCACCAATAGTAAGTACGGCATTGTTGGGGCCATACCAACGTTTAAAAAAAGCTTTTAGGTCGTTAACGTTAACCCGGTCTAAGTCTTCTACATAGCCAATAGTCATCCACGAATAAGGGTGACCTTCTGGGTATAAGGCTTCGCCGTTAAGCTCATAACGCAAGCCATATGGTTGATTATCAACGCGCTGTGCACGCTCGTTTTTCACCGTCTCTCTTTGATTTTCAAACTTGGTTTGATCCACTGCTTCTAAAAGATAGCCCATGCGATCTGACTCTAACCACAGCACTTTTTCTAGCTGGTTGGCAGGTACCGTTTCAAAATAATTCGTGCGGTCGGTATTGGTTGTACCGTTTAAGTTACCGCCTGACTCGGTAATCACTTTGAAGTGCTGTTCGTCTGCTACGTGTTTTGAGCCCTGAAACATCATGTGCTCGAAGAAGTGAGCAAAACCGGATTTACCTACATCTTCTCTCGCTGAGCCTACGTGGTAAGTAACGTCAACGTGAACAAGCGGGTCTGAATGATCTTCGTGCAGTATTACGGTAAGACCATTTTCTAACGTGTACTTCTCGTAGGGAATAGAGACGGTATTAGATGAATTTGTTGCAGCCTCAGCTTGGCTTTGAGCATGATCTACCGGTGCGTGTTGACACGCTGTTACAACAATGACCCCTAAGGCCATACACAGAGTTCGTAGAGCCAGTTTTCCTGACATGATGATTCCTTTTAAAATAACTACACCTTCATCCTTCGCTAAGTAACAAACTGCTCAAGCCCAATGTTAGGGTCACCGACCTTAATGAACTAGCGAATTTTGAAAGATTACCAGACTTTTTAACGCTTTACTTCTCTGGACTTTGCTATGATTGTATTAATTTATGTATTTCTGAAATACACTTGTACGCAAAAGCTCTTTGCAAATGCGTTTTTTCACCGCTTAATATTGGTAAGTGGTACGAATGAGCGAATAAATGGTTTCCATTTGGAATAGAAAATAGCGGTTAAAAGGAAAGTTGCATGGATCAGTCAACAACAGTACTTGATATTGATTTTGGAATGTCACAACTCAGTGGAAATAAAAAGCTATTGTTCACGCTACTGGGTAAGTTTACGGATGAATATCGTTCTCTTGATGCTGACATACAAGCGCATGTTGCAAAAGGTGACTTCGATGAAGCCTATTCACTTACTCACACCTTAAAGGGCGTTACGGGCAATTTGGGCATGTTTGCTCTGCACAATGCCAGTAAGCCAGTGGAGAGTGCCTTTAGAAACGATAAACGAATTGCCGATGAATACCCCGCTTTTGTTACTGTGCTTAATGAGACGATTGCTGCAGTAGACACGCTTATACAAGAACCTGCGCCTAGTGTCGTAGCGCCGGCTAACGGCGCAGTGGCTGAGCGAGCACGTAAACAATTAATGGCTGCACTGAAGGCCAGCGAATTTATTGCCGAAGAAAAGCTAGATGAGTGGTTAGATGCCCTTGCTCTGCCCGAGGATAAGCGAACTGCCATTGTTGATGCCGTTGACGAACTTGACTACGAAGAAGCCATTTCAGAGTTAGAAAATAGCTAGTGCAACCCATACCTATTCTTTTTGAAGACGCAAACTTACTTGTAGTAAATAAGCCTGTTGGCGTTGCGATGCACGACGCCCTAGACAGCAAGCTAGGTGCCCCGAAAGATAACGCGCTAGCTATCGAGCATGAAGACACCGACAAAAATGCTGCACAAAAAGAAAGCTCAGCTTGCAAAGGCGAAGATACGCTGCGTACTGATGGTATTGTCACCCAGCTTAAAAAGCAGCTTAGCTTTAGCGAACTGCATTTATGCCACCGGTTAGATACGGGAACATCGGGCTGCTTGTGTTTGGCGAAGAATGCAAAAACAGCGGCTGAAATTGGCGAGCTGTTTTATTCACGACGCATCGGTAAATTTTATTTGGCCTTAAGTGAACACAAGCCTAAGAAGAAACAAGGTGCAATCATCGGCGATATGAAAAACCGTCGTGGCGGTCAGCGCATCTTGTTAAAGTCGCAGGAAAACCCCGCTATTACCCAGTTCTTCAGCCATGCCGCTAAACCGGGCACACGAGGCTTTATTGTTAAACCCCATTCAGGCAAAACGCACCAAATCCGTGTGGCATTAAAAAGTATTGGCGCCCCAATTTTAGGCGACAGTCTATACGGTGGTGCGCCCTCCGACAGACTTTACCTTCACGCATGGCACCTGCGCCTGCCTTTATCTGCGGGAGAGCTTAGCATCACTGCGCCTTTCGATACCGGTCGCGTGGTCAATGAATCAGAAGTACAGGCTTGGTATAGCGCTCTTCAACAGCCAGATAGCTACCCTTGGCCATCGCTGCCAGCCCGGTTTTCAACTCCCCCTATTGATAAATTAAACGTGTTAGGTTAACCGTGAAAAAGCTTCATATTGTTGGCGGTGGCGCTATTGGAAGCTTAGTTGCCGCAGGGGCACAAAAAAACGGTATTGGTAATGCCTGCTATCCGCGAAATATAGTCGCGATGCCAACTGAGGCTTTATGGCAAGATGGCGGTAGTACTATGCTTCAGCCGCCTTTAAACACACCAACGGTGCTAGATAACAGCGACGTATTGGTATTTCCTCTTAAGGTATATCAACTGCAACAAGCCATTACGCAGTGGCTTCCCTATCTTGAAAACACTCCAACTATTGTATTGCTTCACAATGGCATGGGCGGGCTTGAAACTGCACGCTCATTATTGCCTGATGACTACCCCATTCTACTTGCCACCACCAGCCACGGTGCGTTAAAAGAAACGACGTCGTCTGGAAAAATACAGGTCAGGCATACGGGGCTTGGCGCTACCCAAATTGGGCTAGCCAAAGCAACACACAGATTACCAGCCACATTGTCTGCGTTGACCCAGACTTACCCACTACAGGCCAACGCAATAGCCCTATTAGAACGTGCACTGCCGCCTGTGCATTATCAAGCAAATATCCTTACCTCACTTTGGACAAAATTATCGATTAACGCCGTCATCAACCCACTAACGGCGCTAAATAATATGCAAAACAAACGCATTGCCGAGGCGGCGTTTGCCGAGACTCGCCACGCAATTTGCCATGAGTTTACTTCAGTGGCGAACGCCTATGGGTATGATTTCAATGAAGATGATGTACATGAGAAAGTATTAGCCGTTGCTAAAGCAACTGGCGAAAACTATTCAAGTATGCATCAAGACGTGCTTTATGGCAGGCAAACAGAAATAGACGCCATTAACGGTTACATAGTGGAAATGGCAAAGAAAAAGGGTATCCCCGTTCCCGAGAACACCCTTTTGGTAGAGCGTGTTAAAGCGCTTAGCTTGTAAAAGAGCTAGCGCTTAAAAGCATTTGAGCTTAGAACACTAGCCTTTAAGCGAAGAGCTGACCTACTTATATACAAGCAGGCCACGCGGCTCCTTTTTTCTATTACGCTTGCTCACCAGCTTCTTGCGCGTCTTTCGGCGCTTGAGGCTTCATATGTGGGAACAAGATAACGTCTTTGATAGTTGAGCTATCGGTAAATAGCATAGCTAGGCGGTCGATACCAATACCCTCACCCGCTGTTGGCGGTAAGCCGTACTCAAGTGCACGAATATAGTCATCGTCAAAGTGCATGGCTTCATCATCGCCCGCGTCTTTTTCTTCAACTTGCTTTGCAAAACGTTCAGCTTGGTCTTCTGGGTCGTTAAGCTCGCTAAAGCCGTTGGCTAATTCACGTCCGCCTACGAAGAACTCGAAACGGTCGGTAATGAACGGGTTGTTGTCATTACGACGTGCTAGCGGCGATACTTCCCAAGGGTATTCAGTGATAAACGTAGGTTGTTCAAGCTTCTCTTCAGCTGTTGCTTCGAAGATTTCGCACAGGTATTTACCCGCGCCCCAAATACCGTCAACTTCAGGCTCTTTGATATGAAGCTGCTTTGCCATCGCTTTAAGCGAATCTAGGTTCGCTTCTGGGTCGCGAATAGCGGCTTCATCAGCTTCAGGCCAGTATTTAAGAATCGCCTCGCCCATGCTCAAACGGTCGAACGGCTTACCAAAGTCATACTCTACTTCAGACGTTACGTTACCTTCAGCGTCTTTCGTTGTGTTCTTGATAATGCTTGTACCAAGAATGTCTTCCGCCAAGGTGCGCAGCATATCTTCAGTAAGGTTCATCAAGTCGTTGTAGTCCGCATACGCTTGGTAGAATTCAAGCATAGTGAATTCTGGGTTGTGGCGCGTTGATAAGCCTTCGTTACGGAAGTTACGGTTAATTTCGAACACACGCTCAAAACCACCAACTACTAAGCGCTTAAGGTATAACTCTGGCGCAATACGCAGGTACATGTCGATATCTAGCGCATTGTGGTGGGTGACAAACGGCTTCGCCGTCGCGCCACCTGGAATAACCTGTAGCATCGGCGTTTCTACTTCTAGGTAGTCACGTTCGGTCAGGTAATTGCGAATACCGTTTACGATTTTGCTACGGATCATGAACGTTTTGCGCGTTTGCTCACTTGTGATCAAGTCAACATAACGCTGGCGATATTTAGTTTCCTGGTCGCTCAAACCGTGAAATTTTTCTGGCAACGGGCGAAGTGCTTTGGTTAGCAGCTCGTATTGCTCCATGTTTACGTAAAGGTCGCCTTTACCTGACTTGTGCAGGTCGCCCGCTACGCCAATGATGTCACCAATATCTAGCGCACCGTATTTTGCTTTAAGTGCTTTTTGCGTGTCTTTGTCTGCGTAAGCTTGAATACGGCCTGTCATGTCTTGAAGCAACATGAAAGGACCACGCTTTGCCATAATACGGCCAGCAATGCTTACCTTGTTGCCCTGCTCTTGCAAGGTTTCTTTGTCGAATTCACCGAACTTAGCTTGCAGCTCATCCGCATAGTTTTCACGACGGAAGCTGTTTGGGAAACCGTTGGCACGGCACTGCTCGCGAATAGCGCTCAATTTGGCACGGCGCTCTGCAATCAATTTGTTATCGTCTGTTTGTTGGTCAGTCATAACCTTTCACTTCGTTGTTCGGTTTACAGCCCAGATTTTAGGCTAGCTTCAATAAATTTGTCCAAGTCGCCATCTAGCACGGCTTGAGTGTTACGCGTTTCCACGCCGGTGCGCAAGTCTTTAATGCGAGAGTCATCCAATACATACGAACGTATCTGACTTCCCCAGCCGATATCTGACTTGCTGTCTTCCATCGCTTGTTTTTCGGCGTTTTGTTTTTGCAGTTCAAACTCATAAAGTTTGGCTTTCAACTGCTTCATCGCCTGATCTTTATTTTTGTGCTGCGAGCGATCGTTCTGACACTGCACTACAATGCCCGTTGGCTCGTGGGTAATACGTACCGCAGAGTCCGTTCTGTTTACGTGCTGACCACCCGCGCCAGATGCACGGTAAGTATCAATACGCAAATCAGACGGGTTAATATCAATATCAATATCATCGTCGATTTCTGGGTATACAAACGCCGATGAGAACGACGTATGACGGCGGTTACCCGAATCAAACGGTGACTTACGAACCAAACGGTGCACACCCGTTTCTGTGCGTAGCCAACCAAACGCGTACTCCCCCTGAATACGTAGGGTCGCACTTTTTATACCGGCCACATCACCGTCTGATACTTCAATCAGCTCAGTTTTAAAGCCATGGGCTTCGCCCCAACGCAAATACATACGTAACAGCATATTGGCCCAATCTTGCGCCTCTGTACCGCCAGAGCCCGACTGAATATCAATATAGCAGTCGTTTTCATCATTCGGGCCAGAAAACATACGGCGAAATTCAAGCACTTCTAGTTGCTCAATTAAGCCTTCAAGTTCACTTTGGGCCTCAACGAATGTGTCTTCATCTTCGGCTTCAACAGCCAACTCCACAAGACCTTCAACGTCTTCTGTGCCTTGGTCGAGTTTATGGATCGTTTCAACGATTTGCTCTAGGGCTACTTTCTCTTTGCCAAGCGCCTGCGCTCTGTCTGGCTCGTTCCAAACATCAGGGCTTTCTAATTCTCGGCTAACTTCTTCTAAACGCTCTGACTTTGCATCAAAGTCAAAGATACCCCCTAAGCGCGTCGGTGCGCTCGCGGATATCTTTTATCGCATTCGTAACGGGGTTTATTTCAAACATAGTCCGCTTATTTCGTTAAAAATTTAAGACCGCGGATAGTACCGAATTTGAAGGAATTTTGATAGGGGTTGGCGCAAATATTGCGACACTGTTTTACGTGAGCCTATGTGCATTTTTCGACCACTTCCGATGAGGTGAACAATTTTACCGTTCAGTGGCGCCCAACACGCATTGGTTAAACGGTCAGAGCCCATAAGAATAAACTTATAAAGCATTTAACGCTTCGTTGCATCTTAACTTAGTGCACTGGTTTAGCACATTCTCGCTTTCCTCAAGGGTGCAGTGCAAACTTTACCGTCGTTATGAACGACAAGTGGAAAAATAATAGGAAAAGTATGTCGTTAAATAATTTGTCTTATGCTGTTATCGGAGTACTGCTTGGCCTCTTAGTATTGGCATTAGGCCAACTTGTTGACTGTCAAAATTTAGCCGGCGCAACCATGTCGTTACAATGCCCCAACGGCGCACCTATTTCAAAACTATGGCTGGTCACTTCAATGCTAATAGCGGGAAGTGGTATCGCCGCTTGGCTATTTCGAAACCGCAACTTCTAAGCGCGTTGTGATATTTCAATCGCATTGCAATCTGCCGAACGTAATTTAACTAAATACACTTACGTTTTTTCAATTACAAACTGCAGCGCGTATAGGTAGGTTACAGAGCGCATAAAGGAGGCGAGCCCCTTTATGCGCAGAGTGTTCACCTTGTTACGTTTACGGCTATTTAGCAAACGTATAATCCGTATAGCCTTTCTCACCGCCCACAAATCACTTTTGCATTTTTCGCAAAAGTATTAGCCCATTTCGACGACGTTACACCAAAAATTCACTATCACCTCTTGACGCAGAAAATTTTAAGCTTACACTTGTGCGCTGAATTAGCGTACAACTGTACGCTTAAATATTTCATCCTTTTTTGTATTGAAAATATTCCGACGTTAAATAGGTGTGATTTCTACATTGAGACTATTACTAGATAAATTTACTGATCGCATATTCCACCACGGCTCTTGGAAGGGCTATTGGGAAGTACTGATTCAGCAAATTAAACCCGCATGGCGCGATGGGTATTTCAGAGCCAGAGTTATAACAGTAAGCAGCTTAAGCACGGATATGCTCGAGGTGGTACTTAAGCCAGATAGTTCGTGGCCCACTCATACCGCGGGGCAACATATCGCGTTGACCATAGAGATTAATGGCAGGCTCACCACCCGCGTATTTACCATAGCAAGTGGTGCTAATACCTACCAAAGAGACAAGCAGATCCGCTTGGTGACTAAGGTAAAAGCCGAGGGCGCGCTAACGCCTTACCTTCATGCTTGTGTGCCTAATCAATGGGTAAATATCTCAGCCCCCAAAGGAGAGTTTGTATGGCCTAAGACAGAAAGGTCTCTACTTATGATTGCGGGCGGCTCGGGCATTACCCCTTTCATTGCCATGCTTGACGATGCTATTAACAATGCAGAGGTAAATCAAAAAGCAGTACATTTGCTTTATTTTGCCAAGCCCAATGAACACGTACTGCTTGAGGAGCTTTCAACTTTCAGCAAGCGCTGTGAAAGCTTCACCTATGATGTTTTAACTAAGCAAAAAGATGGGGACGTTGAAGCCCATTTGCCTTACTTTGCCGATGCCCACTGGTTAGTGTGTGGCCCACATGCCATGTTCGAGCAAGTAGAAACTTATGCAAAGACGATTAGCGCGCCTGTTTCAAGCGAGCATTTCGCTGCGCTGCCTGTGGTGAGCCACACCAGCCTTACCGAAAGCGAAACTTTCTCGTTGGTTCACAATGGCCAGTCTTTGACTATCGACAATCAGCAAACCCTACTTTCACAGCTTCAACAAGCAGAACAACCTGTGACCTATGGCTGTGGAATGGGAATTTGTCACCAGTGCCAATGTGTTAAGAAAAGGGGCGTGGTAAGAGATACCCGTACTGGCGAACTTTCAGATAGTGCAGAGCAACTTATCCAATTATGTGTGTCACAAGCTGTTACCGATTTGGAGATCCAACTATGACCACTAGCGTTACGATAGACACACAGCATCGTGAAGAAGTCACTGAGCAAGCACAGTTACCGGTGCACGAAACTCAGGAGATTCAAGTAGCTCAGCCAAAGAGCAATGGAAAAAAGCCTAACTACGAGTTACTCGCTGCTCAGTTTGATGAAATTAAGGCCGACATAAAACGAAAAGTGGGGACAGAAGATGCCTCCTATATTAGACGCATCATTCTTATACAGCGAATTTGCGAGTGGAGTGGACGCATACTACTCATGTTGGGGTTCATTCAACCGCTGCTTTGGGTTGCCGGCGTATTGAGTTTAGCTACGGCTAAAATTCTCGATAATATGGAAATAGGCCACAACGTGATGCACGGTCAATATGACTGGATGAATGATAAACATATAAACTCTAGACGCTACGAGTGGGATATTGCTTGTGACGGTTCGAGCTGGAATCGAGTCCATAATTACGAGCATCACACCTATACCAATATTATTGGTAAAGACAGAGACTTTGGCTACGGCTTGCTTCGCCTATCTAACGATTTCAGATGGCGTGTAAAAAACCTATGGCAGTTCGCGACTTATATCGTACTTAGCGTATTGTTTCAGTGGGGCGTGTCGTATCACGAGATGGCCGCTGAGCGCGTATTTTTTGGTAAGAAGAAAGACAACCGCAAGAACCAGGTTACCCATAGTGAGCTTAAGAAGCGCTTTTTCAGCAAAGGGGCGCGTCAATTAGTAAAAGACTATGTGCTATTTCCTTTGATAGCTGGCCCCCTATTTTTATGGGTACTTGCAGGCAACCTTGTTGCCAACTTACTGCGCAATTTGTGGACGTCGACCATCATCTTCTGTGGTCATTTCACTGGCGATGTAGAAACCTTCAAAGAAGAGGATTGCAAAAATGAGACTCGCGGTCAGTGGTACTATCGTCAGGCCCTGGGCTCATCGAACATCAAGGGCGGTAACCTGTTTCACGTACTGACTGGCCATTTAAGCTTTCAGATTGAGCACCATTTGTTCCCAGATATTCCTGCTAGGCGCTACAGAGAAATGGCCCCCAAGGTACAAGCCGTATTCAAACAGCACGGCATGCACTACAACACCGGCGGTTTTTGGAAACAATACGCCAGCGTGTTAAAGCGCATTATTCGCTACTCTTTCCCTTAACCAGTTGAAACCCTAACCAGCCGGCCATAGCGCTCGCGCTGGTTAGGCACGTGCCCCACGCCCAATCAATCAACATGATAAACAAAGTAAAACCTTCAATTATGCTGTACGCCGTTAAATTGTAGGCGCCATAACTGGCCAACCCTAGAAGCGCGCCATCAATACCCGCGTAAAGCAGCGATTTGTCTCTGTTAGCTACCACAGCAAGTACAAACACCACGCATCCATACATTAAGTAAAACACTACCCAAGGCCACGTGATGAACTGGCTTCTAAGCAGCGGTTCCATTTCACTTTGATACCAGCCATCCGCAATAACGCCAAGCCACATGAAGTCGAGCACGCCAACGCACACAAAGATTGCCAGTAACGACGCGACGATGTTTTTCGCAAAACGAATGATGTTGGAAAGCATTAAACCTATCCCTGTAAATGAGAAAATTGCCAATGTAAGTTATTTAAAATATGGATACGCGAGTGTTGCACAATTAGCGCATTGCCGATGGCGCGCGCTTCATTTAACGCTCGCTTAATCAACACAAAGGGTATGCTCCACAACGCCCTTTGAAACATAGGCTCTGCAGCCAAAAAGGTCGGTAGTTTCTAAACACACGCCACTGGCCTTTTGCCCTGCTTCTACCTGATTGTTTCCTGTAACACAAGCCACTTCGCAGTCGCTGCTGTCATTACACACATTACCGGCATCGTTTGCTGGGAGCACACAAGCATGCGCCTGCTGTCGGCCTACTTTCTTCCAGTTACCACCGTGTTTATCGCACACTTTTTCAGACTCAATGGAATAGGCCTGCTGCACCAAAGGCAATGAGGTATCAACGACTTGCTCTACTCTTTCGACGTCTTCAACACTCGCGATTGGCTCATCAATAGGTTCTGGGGGCTGAGCGCCACAAGCAGACAAGGCTGCACACACGCCTGCTATTAACCAGATCCTAAAACGCTTCTGTGCTCTACTGCTTGCTTGTTTCATTTTTTCTCTCAATTTATTTTACTTTTTAAACCACTACTATTTAAAAGCCAAACTATTTAAGCCCCACATTACTTAAGACCTAATTTATTTAAGACCGCTGCTACTTATGACAACCGCTATTAGATAAGTTCTTATTTTGTCGATAAATCCTTATTTGCTTATTGCGCTATGCCTAATAAATTATCAAACCTATGAAATTTTAGTGCTGCCTCGACGGGTCTCTACATACACTTCGCAAAACTAGCAGTATTTACGGACGCTTTATGACACTAAACCAAACCGAAAACATGGTCACCGCATTGCTCACTTTTAGCTTCGCAGTTCTTGGCCTAACATTTTTATTGGGTGCAAACCCCAATGCACTTATCGCTACATTTAGTTTCTACTCGTTAGACACTGTGTTGAGCGAGAGTGCCCTTGGTGCTTTCTCTGGTATCGCGTTGCTGTTGCTACCGTTAATAACCATTGCAGCACGTTTTAACCTTGTTTCAGCAAAAGCAGTAACACTATGTGCCGCTTTTGTCACTGCCGTTCCATTGCTGACGTTATTATCACCAACCAGATGGATGGCCGATTTAGGGGGCTTCCCGATTATTGGCAGCGGTCAAGGCATCATCAAGTACTTCGCAGTATTACCGCTTTTCCTATTCTTGTTTTATCGCGAAAAATTTTCGCACAAGCAACTGACATACTTCAACTTTGCTCCTGTAGCCATGGTCTTATTATGGATAGGAGGCATGAAGTTTTTCGAGTTTGAAGCTAATGCAATTGTGGGGCTAGTTGAAACATCACCGTTTATGTCGTGGCTATACGCTGTGTTTAGCGTTCAAGGGGCATCGAATGTAATTGGTGGGTTTGATGTCCTCTTTGCACTGCTATTGGGTGCGGGCATCTTTACTAAAAACAAGCCGGTGATCATTGCGAGCGGACTGGCTTGTTTATCGGTTTTTCTGATGACACAAACGTTTTTGTTTACTGTGCCGGATACCTTTAACAGCACGACTATCGTCAACCGCCTAGGTCAGTTCGTTATTAAAGACCTTTGGTTTGTCGCTAATCTTGCTGTGGTGGCTTACTTTACGCTGTTCGAGGCAGATTCACGAGAACGCGAAGAAGCGCAGTTGGGCCAATCGCTACAGTAAGGCTTTACGGCAAAGTCAGGTTAAAGATGTTGTAGTAATTAACCACTACCTCACTTATCGTTTATTCGAAAATAGTCACTTGGTTGCGGCCATTTTCTTTTGCAGTGTAAAGTGCTTGGTCGGCATGGGTTAACATTCTGTCGTGATCTCTCGCCCCATCTGCACTTGCTACACCAATACTGATTGTGACTTTCAGCGTTTGCGCTATAAAACTGAAATCATGTGCTGCCACGATTTTTCGAACATGATCCATAGCTATCCTTGCATTTACCATGTCATATTCGGGTAACAACACAGTAAACTCTTCGCCGCCCCACCTTGCACATTTAGCATATTGCGGAACTTCGCGATTTAATATACGGGCCACCTCAGTAATGACTTTATCTCCAACTAAGTGAGAGTACTGATCATTTACCTGTTTGAAATGGTCGATATCAATAACGGCAAGACATAGAGGAGTTTGTTTCGCTTTAGCCTCTTCAAAATATTGTACAAGCCAGCTGTCGAATGCTCGTCTATTTGCAATGCCGGTTAGATCATCGTGAGTTGCTTGGAACTCGAACCGCTTGGTTTGTAATTCTAATGATCTGGTTTGTTCATCGACCCTTTGTTTTAAAATCATTTCTGATTTTTTCAAGTGATGAAAACGTACTTTATAAAGTGCATAGATAACAAAACAGAAGAAAAGAAAAACCGAGAATTTAAAAGCAAATGTCTGATAAATACTGGGTAGCACGCGAATAGAAAATGGTGACGTAATCTCTTGCCAGGGACCACCAATATAACGAGCACGTACTTTAAACTGATAACGACCAGGTGCTAAATTAGTGTATTCAGTCATTCTAAATTGATGACGGTTAACCCAATCTTGGTCATATCCTACTAACATAGCCTGATACTCTATACGCGAAGGCATAGCGAAACCCAACCCTGCATACTGAAACGCAACTCGCGTGGTTAACGGCGTTACGTCTACTTCCCTTTTATCCGTATCAAATTGCTGGTCAGCACCGTCCAGTAGTACCGCCTCTATACTTACCGGAATAGGGAATTCACTTAACATGGCAAGGTTTGCAGGCGTTACTGTGGCAAGCCCTTTCGCAGTAGGAAGCCAAACATTTCCGTCTACATCGACAAACTGAGATGGCTGTGACCCACCATTGATTTGAATACTCGCCAGGCCATTTTCTTCCTTAAAATGCTCAAATTCCAATAATGCACTTGGATGTATCAGACACTCCTTAAGACTTGATAGTGAAGTGAGAATGACCCCTTGGTTTGAACTTAGCCATACACCGCTGTTGTGATCTATACCGATCGAAAACAGTTTATCTACGGGAAGCCCCTGCGACTTTTCGATTACACTAAGTGCCTTAGTAGCATTGTCAAAATACGCAAGACCTCGATCGGTTGTAATCCAAGTTCCCTTTTCAACAACGCTAAAACTGAACGCGTGCTGCGCATCTGAATGTTCAGGAAACGAAACTACGTGCACAATACCCTGTTGGATATAGGCGAGCCCTATCCCTGTAGCAATCCAGATTCGTCCTTCACGATCTTCTGCCAAGCCCATCGAAAAATGGGCAGGTAGCCCATTTTGTTCATTGAAATGGCTTAGCTTTCCATCTGGCGTTTGTTGAACTACACCTTGCGCCGTGGCATACCAAACACTGTCATCACTCGCTAAAAGAATGGCTCTTACTTCATTACTCGGTAACCCTAAATGTCTATTGAGGTAAGGAGTAAGTTGGTCATTTTCATATCGCAGCACACCTTTTGTATAGGTGCCAACTAACGTTACCTCTTCAGTTACTGCTGCCAAACTGAGTACAGAAAAAGCTTCCCCCGTAGTGAGCGATGCGCTGGAAAACGCATCATTGGAAAATATATCTAATCCAGCACTTCCACCTGATAAAAGTTTGCCATCAGACGTTTGCAAAACAGTTCGCAAAAAGTCTCCACTCATTCCTTGGCTTTGCGAGAATGTGGTAAATAGCGCACGACGCAGCCTAAACAAACCACCATTAGTGCCAATCCAGATATTTTTTTCCAAATCTTCAAGCAGTGAAAAAACGCGGTTATTGGGAAGACCTGCTGTCGCATCCAGTTTTTCTAGACCTAAGTCACTTAGACGATAAAGGCCATGATTGATGGTGCCTACCCAAATGCTATTTTGATGATCAAGCAAAATACTACTAATTGATTTGTCGGCAAGTGAGCTGTGAAGTAGCGCAAAGGTACCGTTTTTTTGCTGCCAAACACCGTGTTCTGTGCCAACTAAAACACGTTTTTTGCTATCAAGAGCGAGAGTAAATGATGGACCAGAGAGTATGTTGTGGTCGGGTACAGCTAGCTGAAATTTATCGTTTATATATTTGAACAAGCCTTGATTTGTTGCAAACCAGATTACGCCAAATCCGTCTTCGATTATGCGGTAAGCACTCGAATTTACAATGTATTCTTTTTGCGTGCCGTCAGGCGTTCTCATTGCAATCCCCGTGTCTTCCAGCGCAAACCACAACACGTTATTACTGTCTCTAAATGCATGATTAACCATTGAAGACAGGGGCGCTTGAGCATGCCACTGCTCTGCGATAAGCGACGTTACACCGCCTCGGTTTCCTGCCACAAGTAGCTCGTCGCGCGGCTTGTTGTAATACAAGCTTCGAATGCCGGAGTCTGGTAATCCTGTTTGCGCGCCGCGGGTAAATACAGTGAACTGCTGACCATTAAACCGAGCAACACCTTCCCAAGTACCCGCCCATAGATACCCATTGGACGTTTGTGCTAATGCGTGAATACTATTGTGAGGAAGCCCGTCTTTCGTTCCCCACGATTGAGGGAAATACCGGTTGAGCGGCATGAGCTGAGAAGACTCTACCGAAAAGCCATCTATGGGTATCACCCACAGCAAACACATCACAAAAGTGAGAGACACAAACTTCAATGGCTTCTCGGTACGTTATTAGATAGACGGTGTAATAATACCTCTATCTATTAACTAACACAAAAATTGTGGTTTTTAGTTATCGTCGGTCAACGACAAGCTAATCCAAACTAACCTGTGATCTGAGCTGGCTTCGCGGTCTTTAACTAATCGATATAGGTCACTGGTTTTTGCAGGCCAGAAAACGCCAGCATCGTTCACATCGAAGCCAAATCGAGATGGCAAAACATAGTCAGCTCTGGCTCCCCAATAGGCAGTAAAGCGGTTACTAAACTCTGCACCTGACGCGCCTGCACCGCCTGCGCTTGTTGGAATGATGTCATTATTAACTAACGGGTGCTCGGTCAACTGTTCAATAACACCCTCGCGATGTTTATCTCCAATATCCGCCGCATTAAAATCACCAACGAGTACAAAACGCGCGTTCTCTGACAGGCTGACTTTCTCGCCATTATCATCGTAGATGTAGGCTCCTTTATCCGGAGAAAGGTAATCTGCCATAAGCCTAATTTCGTCAAAGTTGCGCTTGCCGTTGCGATCCTCGCTTCCATCGAAATTAGGTGGTGTTGGATGCATAGCAAGTATGTGTACGGTTTTACCCGCTACTTTCACCGGCACATCCCAGTGAGACTTAGAACTCAACCTTAGCGCGGCCCACTCTTCTACGTCGTACCATGGCTTGCCCTTATCAGTACTTCCGCTCTCATCGGGAATAATAGGAACCTGTGGATGAGGCATGTGATGCCATTTAAACGTCTGAAAGGTGCGAATACCATCAACATCAATAGGGTATTTTGACAAAAGCGCCATGCCATATTGACCGGGATAAAGCCCAAAACCATAGGCATCGCCACCAAAACCTTCTGCTTTGCCATTATTGTCTAAGTCGAAGGTGGTGGGCTCGCCCGTGTTTACTGGCGCTACGTACGTGTAAGGGTAGTCAATCGGTTCAAGCCCTTGCTGAGAAACGTTCAGGTAGTTTTCTATAAAAGCCTCTACTCCTTTGCGTTTATCTGCAATGTAATCAAATTCATTGAGCAATAAAATATCAGGGTTAATACGCTGAATAATTTCAGCAATATTTTTAACTTGAGGGTGCTCACCTGTAGACAGAACATGCTGAAGTACTTTGTTGCTCGGCTTCGTGCCTAAGGCTTTGTAGTTAGTCGCCTCCATGCTTACGTTAAATGTAGCAACTTTTAGCATTTGCCCTTCTTTCGAATAAGCCAACGTGGATACGCATAACGCGGGTAAAAGAGCTGTTGCAAAGAAAAGCGCCCTAATTTTCATGTTGCTACCTTTTAATAAAGTCGTTTGCTAACGATACCAATATAGATGAGGATTCTGAACTTTTTTGTACTGAAGAATAGCTAGGGTCTGTTTAGCGTTAGGTGCAATAAACGTTACCTAAAGTTACCTTCCTTTCGGCTATTTTTTTGCCTTTGTCTTCACAACCTTGAGTTAGCTTTAATCTCTCAAACTCTCGCGCTAGCATCATTTTAAAAAATTATTTTACCATTAAAACTATTAATGCAATGAAATTGCACAAAAAACACCATACAGTGGATTAATAGAATCAATTGCTCGTATTGTACTGATATTCTTTTTCTGACGTTTAGAGAGTACAGCTCCCATTAGACGTTAACTGTAGCGCGCATTTTCAATTGATGAGCAAGAATTTAATAGAAAGAGAGATGTGTTATGAAAAGCTGGGTTTCAAAAGCGATTAATACCATCAATGCAGATTATCAGCGCTCTGCAGACACCCATTTGATAAAACTTGAGCAAATAGCATTTCAAGGCATCGACATCTATCTTAAAGATGAAAGCACCCACCCTACGGGCAGCTTAAAACACCGTTTAGCCCGGTCGCTTTTTCTGTACGCCTTGTGTAATGGAAAAATTGTAGAGGGAACGACTGTGGTAGAGGCTTCATCAGGCAGCACCGCCGTGTCTGAAGCTTACTTTGCAAAAATGATTGGTGTGCCGTTTGTTGCCGTCATGCCTAAGTCTACCGCCCAGAGTAAAATAGCGCTTATTGAACGCTACGGTGGTCAGTGTCATTTCGTCGACTGCCCTACACAAATGCACTGCGAAGCCACCAAGGTAGCGAAAGAAATTAACGGCTACTTTATGGATCAGTTCCTTTACGCTGAGCGCGCTACAGACTGGCGCGGCAATAACAATATTGCTGAAAGTATTTTTGAGCAGATGAAAGCCGAGCCCCACCCTGTACCACACACCGTGGTTATGAGTGCAGGCACAGGCGGAACGTCAGCAACCATAGGCCGCTACATTCGCTACAAAGGCCTCTCTTCAAAACTCGTTGTAGTAGACCCAGAATTCAGTGTGTTTTTTGATAGCTTCAAAAATAAGGATCATACACTTACCGCTACCCGCGGAAGCCGCATAGAGGGGATTGGACGCCCTAAAGTGGAAGCCTCTTTTCAGCACGATGTTATAGACGACATGGTTGCGGTTCCCGACGCGGCCAGTATTGCTACTATGCATTGGTTAAACAATACCATGGGAATAAAAGCCGGCCCCTCTACCGGAACCAACTTATGGGGCGCGTTAAGTATTGCCAAACGAATGAATCAACAGGGTGAAGCGGGTTCAATAGTTACGCTTATGTGCGACAGCGGGGAAAGGTATGGCGACACTTATTACAATGCACAGTGGGTACTAAACAATATTGGTTGCACAAGTGCGTTTACTGACAAACTGGAAAGTATTCAAAGCTGCAGTTTAAATTAAGACAGCCTGTTTTACGCTGCGAACTGCTACTTAAAGTGCCGGCACGCTATATGTCGTGCAGCACTTTATTCAAATCACGGTTCACTATACATTGGCGATAGATTTGTAATAGATAAAGCTCACGAAGCCATAATGAAAATAAAGATGAAAATAAAGAACTTTGTTCGCCGCAGTGTGGCGTTAACTGCACTATTGGCTACCCACAACGCCTTTGCTACTAATGCACCGAACGCTGAAGGCGTTAGCACCAGCAGTACTAATACAGTTGCAAGTTCCTTAACAGGCACTTCTAACAACAACTACGAAAGCGTTTTTGCCAATCTTGCACTTCACTGCATTCACCAAGAGTTTCCGAATGTAGTAAAACACATGATGAATAGTGCCGACGACGTTAAAGCGCCTAATAAACTGTACCCGGCTTTTTATGGTTGTTTAGACTGGCATTCGTCAGTCCACGGCCATTGGCTTCTAGTGAGGATGCTAAACACAGCGCAAGACACTGTTGATAAAGATTTAATCATTAAGAAGCTTAACACCAGCTTTACGACAGAGAACATTCAAGGTGAACTAGCTAGCCTTAAGCGCGAGAATAATGCGTCATTTGAGCGCCCCTATGGCCTTGCTTGGTTTCTACAATTAACCGCGGAACTACGTCAATCATCAACTCCAGAAGCAAAGATCTGGTTGGACACGCTACTACCGCTTGAAGAAGAAATTGTGGCGAGAGTAAGTGCCTGGCTACCCAAACTGGCTTATCCAATCCGAACCGGTGAACACAGTCAAACCGCCTTTGCTTTTGGCTTAATGTTAGACTGGGCGAAAATATCAGGTAATAAAGAGTTTGAAGCACTGCTTACATCTAGAGTAAAAGAATATCACCAAGCTGATAAGCAATGCCCCCTAGCCTACGAGCCCTCAGGACAGGATTTTCTATCACCGTGTTTGGCCGAAGCCGACCTAATGCGCCGAGTAATGGCTAAGCATGAATACAGCCAATGGCTTTCAGCATTCTTTCCTAGCCTCACAGCTAGCACATCAAATTGGCTAGCGCCTGCGACTGTGACGGACAAAACGGATGGTAAGCTCGCTCACCTAGACGGGCTGAATATCAGCCGTGCGTGGATGATTGAAGGCATTATAAGCGCTTTACCAGACGATGACGCACGCTTAACGGTACTGAAGAAAACGCTAAAAGCGCACCGTGAAGCAGGACTTTCCGCTGTGTTTGATGATATGCACTACATGGGAAGTCACTGGCTTGGCAGTTTTGCTAGCTACTTGGAAACTCAGCGCGGATTGAAATAAAACACCTGACTATACACTTAACGCCACGCTGGCAAGCTACTACTAATTTAGTAACTTGCCAGTCGTTTTCATTGAATTTATTAAGCCTGATAGCTTTTCCGCTGCAACAGGTTTAGAGAAATAGAAGCCCTGCAAATATCTGCAGCCGTTTCGCTGAAAGAATTCAACCTGCTCCAAGGTCTCAATTCCTTCCGCCACGCATTCAATATTGAGACTTTCTGCCATACGTAATGTCGCTAGAATGATTGCTTCATTGTCACTATTAAGACCAATACCCTGAACAAAGCTCCTATCAATTTTTAGTACGTCAATAGGAAAATCTTTCAAATATTTTAACGACGAGTAACCAGTACCAAAGTCGTCCAGTGCTATGATAAACCCTTTGGCTTTCAGCGCTCCTATGACATGCATGGCACTGTCATAATCTTCCATCAAGGCGCTCTCTGTGATTTCAAAACAAATGTTTTCTGGTGAAAGACCATTTGATTGCAATAGCGCAACTATATCCCTTAATGAATACTCATTTATGAGGTGTTTTGCACTTAGATTGATTGATAAGTAGGCTCCGCTGTTTTCAGCATATAGCTTTTCATGAACCGGTAACGCACGCTCGATAAGTTGCATCGTCATTTCGGCTATCAAGCCAATGTTTTCCGCAACTGGAATGAAAATATCCGGTGAAATCATTTCTTCACCTTCTTTCCACCTCATCAACACCTCGACCCCCTCTACAGCACCTGTGGCACAGCACACAATGGGTTGATAGTAATTTGAAAAAGATTTGTTGAAACAAGCTTGTTTCAGTTTATTTTCTAATTGAAGTTTTGAACGCGCCTGCTCATTCATGTACTCGGTAAAGAACTGAAAATTATTACTACCGGACTCCTTAGCATGGTACATGGCAATATCGGCATTCTTTAGCAATTCTGTTGGAAGTTGCGCATCATCTGGATATAGCGAAATACCAATACTCGCCGACACGCTAACCTCTTGATTAGAAAGCGTAATAGGTTGCCCCAAGGCTTGTATAATATCATTAGCAATATGACCAAGATCCTGCACACTACCAACACTTTCTAGAAGAACCAAAAATTCATCCCCCCCAAGCCTTGCTACCGTGTCTGATTTTCTTATTAACTGTTCAAGACGTTTAGCAACCGTCACGAGAAGTTCGTCACCAGCCTCATGCCCAAGGCTATCGTTAACTTGCTTAAAGCGGTCTAAATCAATAAAGAATAATCCTATTTTACTCTGCTGCGATGCTGCTTGATAAAAAGCATGCTGCAGACGGTCAAGCAGAAGAGTCCGATTAGGCAAACCTGTCAAAGAGTCATAGTTTGCTAGCTGGACAAGCGCATTTTGTGCATCTTTCTGCTCTGTTATATCTGATAGTATTACTAGGTAGCGATCAATTTCTTGGTCATTACGCTCACTCGAAACTGCGGTTACTCTTATACTTACTGCGTAGCGCTGGTTTGTGAAACTGTTTATATAAGCTTCGCCACTCCAATGTTCGTTAGGGCCGAGCTTACGCATTTCCGCATATGCTTCATCGAGCTGCTGTTGCTGTCCACGATGTAAAAGGTCGAGCTCTTCTATTAGATTTGAGTCTTTGTTAATGCCAAGCGCGTCTTTGAAGGATTGATTAACAACGATCGGTTGCAAATTGTTATCAAAGATGACAACCCAGTCTCGTGTATATTGAAATGCTTCTCCAAATAGTCGCGCCTTGAATTCGGCATTCACCGACTCCGTTATATTCGAATAAGTGCCGACTAATCTTTTACAGTTGTCCGCTTTGTTATTTTCAACTAAGGAGCCTACGTCTCTGAACCATTGGTAATGACCGCCTTTCGCTTTCATGCGATAGCTGATATCGATACCTTTAGATTGTCCGTTAACCGCTTTCTCCCATTGCTCTAGGAAAGCAGTAATATCATGTTTATGAACCAGAGAAATATGCTCTCTAAACGAAAGCCTTGCTCCGGTATCTGCATACCCAAGATCATCTACAATACGCCCTTGAGTAATTTTGTCTGAGTCCTCATACCACGCCCAAACTTTGGTATTACTCGCAGTAAGCGCCATGGACAATCTGTTTTTATGCTTGAGAGCTTCTAAGTGCGCAGCGCGGAGCGCTTCACTGCTTTTTTTACGGCGAGTATAAATAGTTAAAGCAACCGCAAGGATAACAAAGGTATAAATTAAATAAGCTAAAGGCGATGCATAACTTGGATATGCCACCTTTATTTTCACGTTTGCGCGAGGGCCATAAGTGTTATTTACGGGGTCAATTCGACCAACACTAAATTCGTATTCACCAGGCTCTAACTGTGGGAATGTCACTTCAGTGGATTTGGTTGGGCGATATAGGACGGAAACGTCTCCCTTTAATTCATATTGATAGTAAGGAGACGACGTCTTCTTAAACCGCATATCAGAATAGTGAATAGTCAGGCCAACATCGTCATAATCTAATAACAAATATCTGTCGTTGAAGGTACCAATACCTAACTTCAATGGCTTACTCAATAAGCTTGCATCAGTAATATACGTAGGAGTGTCAACTGTATTTTTATCAGAGAATCTATCAGGAGAAAAAATAGAGAAACCTTTTTGCGAGCCAAAAACTATTTTCCCATCACTCATACCTAGTTTTGCCCCCCAGGAGAACTCGCTAGTAGCCAAGCCTTCTGTAGGACCATATTGCGATAATTTGATGGCTTCAGGATCGAGTTTAAGTATTCCTTGGTGACTACCAATCCAGATATCACCATTCTGATCTTTCTCTAAACTTACAACAAGGTTGGTAGGCAGTAAGTTACTCGTATCAAAAAAGTATTTTTGCTCATTAGTCTTTGCATCAATGCCATATAGCCCGTGACCTGGATAAGTAATCCACAAAATACCGTTATCATCTAAAATGGTATCAGTAGGATGGATAGCGTACTCCGATTGAGACTTTCTTGCTTGGTGTAATTTCTCTAAGTTTCCAGTTAGCGCATCAAAACGCCACAGCTCCCCTATCATTGCTATTAGTATTGCATTACCTTGCGTACCATGGTCTGGTAGAAATGTGTATAGCTGGTCATAATCTAGGTTAGACGAGAGTGTTTCAGAAAGGGATAGCTCCCCGTTACTATCATTAAAATTCCAAAACTTATTATCAGCAGCAACGATGTAATTGTTTTCCGAAATTCGGATTAAGTCGTAGGCCTTGCTTGAATTTAACAACTTATCTTGCTGGCTACCAAGTGGATAACGAACAGGGCGCTTATTGACTGTATCAAATTTGACAATGCCATCGTACGTGATCAGCCAAATCCGATCTTTTTCGGCGGGCCTAATCGCAAAAATAGACCCCGAGGAACTAACGGCTTTATCATCTTCGGTCACTAAAAACTGCTCTACTTTCCCTGTATCTCTATGATATAGGTTTAAACCATTATTAGTACCTACCCATAAGTTTTCGTCTTCGGCTTCACTAAAACTATAGACAGTATTATCACTTAACTTGTCGCTGCTTTTTCCATCGCCCATAACATTTTTAAACAGCATAGACTGAGGTGACCATAGCAATGCGCCTGACGTTCCAGTGGAAAGCCACACCTGCTTGTTAGATGTTATTGCCACTTTGTACAAATCGTCATCCGTTATTTGTAAACGTGAGTCTGACGGCCTAAATAAATGTGTTAACGCATTTGTAGACAGGTTGATAGTATGCAGGCCTTGGTCAGTCGACATGTAATAGAGTGAACCTTCAATAGGCTTAAGATCCCATATGTTTAAAGATTCAACAGTTTGCCTAGGTAGTGGCATATTTTCATCGTCTGTCACAAAGGCCATCAAGTCGGAAAGCTCAAACTGATAAAGCCCCTCAACAGTACCGAGCCAAAATTTCTTATTTTCATCAACGACGATCAGCTTAGTATTAATATTGTTTACGCTGGCCTTTTCTGAACTAATATGGTCAATTTTCTTGATATCGCCCGTCTGCAAATTCTTAGCATAAAGTCCCACAGAAGTGGCTATGAAGAGAACATCATCAGATAGATATATATAACGAATAACCTCATCACTTGAAATATCAGCGATAGATGAAAGGAGGTCAAAAACGGTTTCTTTTTTCTCTGTAACTAGATCAAACTTTATAATAACGTGGTCAAGTGCAATGTAGATAATGTTATCTGAAGCGGAGATAAAGTGGGAAGCATATTGATACCAGGAAGGTTGTTCCTTATAGGTAACATTTATTAACCGTTGTGACTTTCCTGTTTGTCGGTTGATGCGATAAATACCGCTACTGTAGGTGCTTACCCATAAATCACCTCTCTGATCTATAAATAATGTATATATACCATCATCAGCGAGCTCATTGTCGTGCCCTACATATTGCTTATTTTGATTACCGTCGAATCGATTCAGTCCCGCGTCTGTTGCTATCCACAACAGTCCTTCTTCATCAATAAGCATATCGTTCACGGTATTTTGGCTTAAGCCATTTTCAGTAGAAAGTACGCTGAAGGAAGGCGTTGTAACGACTGGTTTTGCAATTGAAGAGGGAAGAAATAAAAGGAACACAGTCAGCGTCACAAGAGATAATTGCGCTGCCAAAAAGAAAAAAGCGATGATTCGGGTCTGCGCTAGCATCAGTAAATGAAAACCTAAAAAGTCTGTTTTATCGAACAATTTTTCAAAGTGCACGAATATTAATTCAAAACACGAGAATAACAATTGTACTTTAGGTAGGTGACTATGTAACTGACAATTATTACAACGACTATTTAAAATTAACGCAAAAAAGATACAAGTTTTCTAGGGAACGAGCCACTAGCTTGGCAGCTTGGCTAGCTACTTGGAAACACAGGGTGGCGTAAAATAGATAAAAACTGCCTGAGAAGTATGACAAGAAAGCCGCTCTCGATTAAGCGGCTTTTTCAGCACGAGCATCAGGTTAATATAGAGGGTTCGAAATATAACACGTTAATTGATGTCGCCTGCATCCGGTGCTCTTACACTTGAGAGCTTCGCAAGCTTTTGAAGAATTGCGAGTAAAAGTAGGTTTTGAAACTCAGGCTCTGTTAAGAGCGAGAACCCTTCTTTTGAAATGATACTCTCAAAGAGAGAAATAATATTTATTGCCGCAAGAAACCAAAATGCTACGTGGCTGTAATTTTTCTTGTCCATGGTTATTTGCCTTGTCTATGCTTAAATAAAACTAAAGAAGCAGGCCTAAGCCTGCTCATTTAATATTAAGGAATTTCGGGCTCGTTCGCACCATCGTAGAAGCCATTGCCAAGTCCTCGACCGAAATCATAGGCAAGATCTACAAACGTCATGTAGGTCAATACGTGTTGCCAATAACCGCCGCTACATTGATTCAGTTCTTCTTGATTTAATTCTTCCATAAAATAATTCCTTAAGGTAGTACGAATTCAGCGACATCGTCTAACCAACGGTTCGACACCATTACATGGCTATAAAAATAGCCACCTGCATAGCCAGCACCGTAACCGATACTATACATAATATCGCCAACTACTCCTGCTCCGGCGACTTCATTGAGTTCGTTAACATTGAGTTCTTCCATAATAAAGCTCCTTTTTCAATTAAAGTGATGTGCCAATGCACTTAGCTAGACTATGACATGAAAGTATTATTGACGACTGGCCATGGGTTGGGTTTTACGCTGTTTTTTTTGACTAAAACTTATTTTCTAAGGTAGGCAATGAAGGGGCTTGATGGCGCTACCTGTTCCTCGTGTTGATTATTGCCACCTCAACCGGAACAATTTTAAAAGCATATTTGTTTAGGATGGATTCGAAATCTGCGTGATAGATTAGCTAGCTAGCTAGAGCTCCGACGGCTTACTCTAGCTACCCTAATCATATGTCTCACGCCAGTTTAACTGCCAACTCAGCGGTCTCTTTACCCAAATTCTTAAGTTGCTTTATCGTTTTTTCATCGGTAATTACGCCGTCTTCCACGAGCGTATTTACCTTTGCGATAGCTTTTTGATTTGGCAGCACCATAGTACCTAGGTTTTCAAGTAGCATTCTCAGTACCACCAGCACGCGCATGCCGCCTAGCCCACCAGCAGACGCAGCCATAATTCCAGCCACCTTACCGCGATATGCTTGTAATGGTTTTTCGCCTTCCCCCATGCGCGATGCCCAGTCGATGGCATTCTTTAGCAGTGCTGGATAGCTTGAGTTGTATTCTGGTGAAGCAATAAGAAAACCATCATGGCTCATTAGCAATTCTTTGAACGCCTGTGCTTTTTCAGGCATACCAAACTCGGCTTCCTCATCTTCATTAAACAACGGCATTTGAAAGTCAGCTAGGTCTATAACGGTAACCTCTGCTCCAGCCTCACGTGCGCCCTCTGCGGCAACTTTCATAATAGCTTGGTTGAATGAACCTTTACGGGTACTACCTGCAAATGCAAGGATCTTAGTCATTTGAATTTCCTGTCGTTAATTTAAGTAGTGTTCTAGTTGTCTGATTTATAGGAAGCTATCGCCCTATCGGTTCTAATCGAAATGTAATACCACTGTACCTGCGGTTACACGCCGCGATTACGAACATTTTAAATCTCGCTGAGTACGCAATAATCTATGCCCACTGGTATAAGGATCACGATTAGCGCAAACGAGCGTTGTAGGGTTGACGCTTATGTTTCGCATATCGAGTAGGGTGAGGCTTGCGCCTCATCCCTCTCACAGAACCGTAC
>NZ_CACSIG010000027.1:0-66393 GCF_902705815.1 Alteromonas infernus | reverse complement strand
TTTCTTTCAACCTGACGGGTTTGCCAGCTTCGCTGGGCAAACAAAAAGGCAAGTAGCTTTAATAGCTACCTGCCTGTACCCAACATTTAGTGAGGCTTCGCTCGCGCTATTCACCGTCTTTTTTGACATTGTTCGAGTTCGCTGCGCTCGTACTACTTTTCTCAGTTGAGGTGGTTGACGAGGCGCTAGTGCTTTTAGGGGCAGCCTTAGAACCCGACGTTTTAGGCGCTGTAGTTTTAGCCGTAGTCTTATTCGCTGACATTTTTGTAGTTGTGCTTTTACTCGTCGTCGAACTTGCTTTACTTGATGCCGTCGACTTTGAAGTAGCTGGCTTCGTTGAGGTTGAGGCTGGTTTTGACGCCGCTTTCGTTGTAGCAGCAGATGTTTTGCGAGCGCGGGGAGTGTTCGCCGCTACGCTTGCTTTCGCTGTCGCAGGCTTAGCAACCGTCTCTTTTGCCTTTACTTGTTTTGCCGCTTCTTTTGCCGCAAGAAGGGCAACTTGCTCTACAAGCAAGTCAACCTTTGCATTTAATGCTTCTAACTGCTGCTCTTTTTGCTGGCGCTTCTGTCCACCGGAGAACATCGAAAAAAGCGGTGTTGAACTTACCAATTTTTGCGCTGAATCCACAATCGCAAAGGGATTAAGCGTTTGTCTTAGCTCGCTTTCAACTTCAAGCCCTTTGGTCTGCATCGCATTAATAGTTTCGTGCGTGTCATCAATTCTTTGACTGACCATTCCTGCGACTTGATCTAACTTGGCCGACAATAAATCAGTACCTGCGTATAGCCAACCGAATAATGGAGAAGACTTGATGGGCGTTGCCGCAATGCCGTTGCGCGCAGTAGAATTACTGTCTAGCGCAGACACTGACTTTGAATTAGGAGTATTTTTGTTGCTCATAACGCCTCCAACGTGGAGATTTACTAAGCATGCCAGCACCACGCTTGTGAACAAAAGCGATACTGTCACTCATATGCAATTAGGCAAATAACGGCCTTTCTTAACCTAGCTAAATGACTAAGTGCGTCATGGGCACCTAACCGGTGCCCACAAGGAACATGGAATTACTTGTTAGCCGCTAATTTTGCTACTGCCTCTGTCAAAGCGTCAATCTTAGCTGAGAGTTCTTCAATGCGCTGATCCGCTGGCTCTGAGTCAAGGCCTAGCTTTTTGCGTACGTCAGCCACGCGATTTTCAACATCGTTAGTGGTCGATTTCACTTTGGTTTTCGCGTCTTCTTCAAGAGACTCGCCCTTGGTTACCAGCTCATCGAACATTTTGTTCGCTTCTTCGCTTAACTTTTCGTAACGACCCTGTGCTTCTTCAACACTTTTACCGTATGCGCCAAGGCCTGCTAGCCAAATTTTACGGGCCATATCTTCGGCTTCGTTAATTTTGCCTTTGATTGTGTCTGTAGTCGTCATGTTCAGCTCCTATGAATGCTAATTGAAAGTGTTTTTCAACACCATGACCAAACTTTACGCCTTACAATTAGAATCTGCATACTAAAAACACACAAAAATAAAAAAGCCCGAATAAGCTTTTTGCTTACTCGGGCAATTAGTTAAATATTGCTTAACGCATTTGAACCGTTTTTAGAGCGGTACGCCCGCTAGGTATAGCACAAATGCATATTCAAGGGCCGTGGACTCGAAACGTTTAAATCGTCCGGAAGCCCCGCCATGCCCTGCTTCCATATCTGTTTTAAAGAGTAAAAGGTTATCGTCTGTTTTGTACTCTCTCAGCTTCGCGACCCATTTCATTGGCTCGAAATATTGCACTTGCGAATCGTGCAACCCTGTAGTTACCAGCATATGTGGATAATCTTTGGCTTCTACTTGGTCGTAAGGCGAGTACGAAAGCATATAGTCAAACTCAGCTTTATTCTCTGGGTTGCCCCATTCGGTATATTCGCCTGTGGTTAAAGGAATAGAAGCATCGCTCATGGTCGTTACCACATCAACGAAAGGAACATGTGCACTTACCCCAAGGTAAAGTTCAGGTGCCATGTTTACCACCGCGCCCATAAGCAAGCCACCGGCGCTTCCCCCCATAGCAAACACGCGAGTCTTATCGGCATATTGCTGTTCCACCAGTCCTTTGGTTACGTCAATATAGTCAGTAAACGTGTTCATTTTTTCAAACATCTTGCCGTCTTCATACCACTGGCGACCTAGCATTTGCCCACCGCGAATATGCGCTATAGCAACCACGAAACCTCTGTCTATCAACGACAGCCAACTACTTCTAAAGGTTGGGTCGATAGTCGCGCCGTAAGATCCGTACGCATACTGATAAAGTGGGTTAGTACCATCTTTTTTAAATTTATCTTTTCGGTAAACCAAAGACACGGGTACTTCTGCGCCATCTCGGGCTTCTATCATTACTCGCTCTGATGCGTAAGCCGATGAGTCGAAGGTGTCAGAAACTCGGGTTTGTTTCATTATCTCACTTTCTAACGTATCTAAATTAACATCGATAATGGAGCCAGGCGTCGTTAGTGAACTGTAGAAAATCCTCAGCTTATTCGTGTCCATCTGCGGGTTCGCGTTAAAATATGCACCGTAAATTGGGTCTTGTGTGGGAATGACCTTTTCTTCACCTGACGTAAGGTTGTGTACCACCATACGTAGCATGCCGTTTTCTTTTTCTTTAACCACTAAGTGATTTTTAAACACCTCTATGTTTTGCAGAAAAACATTGGAACGGTGCGCCACCACCTCTTGCCATGTTGATACATCGCTAAAGCCATCGAGCGGCGCTTTCATAATTCTGAAGTTCTTTGCGTCGATATTCGTTAATACGTAGTACCCGTCTTCTGCTTTAGCGACACTGTATTCCTGCCCGTCTTTTAACGGTAAGAAGACTTCTGTCGATGCTGTCGGGTCATTCGCGTCGACTAAAGTTACACCGGTTTTATCGGTGTTATTGTGATGAATGTAAATAACGCGGCTGTCTTTACTTTTACTGATGTAGGTATAAAACGTCGGGTCGCTTTCTTCGTAAATCAAGGTATCGTCGCTTTGCGCAGTACCTAGTTTATGGCGATAAACTTGATACCCTAAGAGGGTTTGCGGGTCTTTCTTAACGTAAAAAAGGTGGGTGTTATCGTTAGCCCAAACCACCCTTCCTGACGTACCTTCCAATACATCATTTAATTTGTCACCGCTTTCGAGATCTTTAACGAAAATAGTATAAATACGCCGACTTAATGTATCTTCAGAATATGCGAGCAATTTATTATCGCTGCTTATCGCATAGCTTCCGATGCTAAAATAATCATGCCCTTCAGACATGATATTTGCATCTAACAAGACCGAAGGTTCAGCCTCAAGGGTTGCTTTCTAAATAGATAGGGTATTCGTTTTCGCCCGAATAGCGGGTGTAATACCAATAGCCGTTATCGAAAACGGGCACGGTTGAATCGTCTTTCTCTATTCTAGATACCAATTCTTCATATAGCGCCTCGCGATTGCCTTTAAGCGGAGCTAGAACAGTCTCCACATAGCTGTTTTCTTCATCCAAATGCGCCAATATTTCTTTATCAGTGCGAGAGTCATCTCGCATCCAGTAGTAATTGTCATTGCGGGTGACGCTGTGGGCCGTCAATTCATGAGGCACTTTTTTCGCTACAGGAGCGCGAGTTTGAGTATTAAGCATAACGGCTGAAAGGCTACTCTCTTCTACTTGTTGAGAAACTTCTGTTTTATTTTCTACGCTACAGCCTGATATCAATCCGCCTGCAGCAAGTGCTATCCATAGATATTTCATTCTTATTCCTTTGTATGCACTGATCAATAAAGGTTCGCTTACTGCCTGTGTTTATTCAAAGAACACAAGAGCTTAAAACGGTAATGCGCGGTTAAAACAAATGAAAACGGTTCGCGCTAAATTATCGAGTATATATAAACTGGGGGAAGGGTATAGTGATTCTTAAGCGCTCATTAGCTTAAGAAAAGTAACGTTGCTAGAAAGATAGGTGGTGCTGTATTTTTAAGGTGGGGGTATCTCCTAATTACAGAACTACCGCATAAAAGGCATAAAAAAGCGCCGCTTGGCTATACAATTCAAAGCGACGCTTTCATTAAAATATCAGGGCAAATAATAAACCGGTGGATTAAACCTTTATCAGCTAGTTAATTCGCTTTAAACCGGCTTTAGCACTTTAACCTTGCACGCTAGTCTACCAAGTCTTTTGGCATCTCGTCGCGAATAGAAAGCCATACTTTACCGCTTTCGATACCGTAGTTTCTTACGACAACCGGCACTTTCTCGTACTCGCCTTTCTCTGCCACGTCGAGCAAATCAGCATAGTATTTATTGGCTACATCTCGTGCTTGCTGATGCGAGAAAAAGTACCCGCCTATTCGCGAGTAAAGTCCGCGAAAGCCATTCATCATCAAAACGAAGACGTTGTTGTTAGAAGCAAGCGCCAAATCATGAGACATTTGATAATCGAACTGGGCAAACGCCATTCCTTCTTGCTCAACATTTTTGTATCGAGCAATAATTTCCGCCGACTCTTGAGGGTTATTACGAATAGCACCTCTAATGAACACTGCACTTAAGTTAGTGCGTGCTGCCAACAAATTATCTACGAGTTCAGGGATACCTTCTTGGTCTAGTCTAGCTAGCGTTTCTAAGATGTTTAACCCGCAGGTTTCCCAAAAATTATTTACTTTAGTTGGCTTACCGTGCTGAATGGTTAACCAACCATCCCTAGCTAAACGCTGAAGCACTTCACGTAAAGTGGTTCGCGTTACACCAATTAACTCAGAAAGCTCTCTTTCTGCAGGCAAAATGGTGCCAGGTGGAAATCTTCCACTCCAAATTGACTCAACAATATATTCTTCGGCGAATCCGGCTGGACTCTGTGCCTTATAAATCATAACTAATCGCCTGCACGTTATTGTTATTTTGTAACTGATTGTACCAGATGCTCTTTTATTATCACAATGAATTATGTCTAGTCCACTAAAGGTTTTAACAACTCGTTAAAATTAAAGTGTTAATTCGAGAGCCTCCATATAAGGCTTTGTATATTTAATGTTCGAAATTCTAGACATTTTCAAATTCAATGATAAATATCATCAAAAAAGTGATAAATATTCAGTGACTTTCACATGGTGGGGTCTGTGAATTGCTTTCTCAAGACGTTAATATCATGTACGCTTAAATTCCGACTATAATGACAGCAACAAAACCACGGTTAAGCGAATTAAATCGCACAACACCAGCAGTTTATGTATGCAATAACCGGAACTACACAGTGTAAAGATGCGCAAAAATGCGTGCTTTGTTGTAAAAGGAACAGGAACTAATGCAAACCTCAATGATCGCGGCGATCTATAAGAACTTCCTGGGACATGCGCCCGACTGGTATAAAAAAACCATTATTGCCTTTCTCATTGTTAACCCCTTCATCTTTATGGTGGACCCATACATTGCTGGTTGGACTCTGGTTATCCAGTTTATTTTTACCTTGGCGATGGCACTAAAATGTTACCCACTCCAGCCAGGGGGGCTTCTTTTGATAGAAGCCATGTTTATCGGTATGACCTCCCCCGGTCACATGATGCACGAAATTGAAGTTAATCTTGAAGTACTGCTACTGCTAGTGTTTATGGTGGCCGGTATTTATTTCATGAAAGACTTGTTGATGTTTTTATTTACCAAACTGGTGATAAAAGTGCGCAACAAGTTAATTCTGTCTCTTTCTTTTATTTTTGCATCTGCATTTTTATCAGCCTTCTTAGACGCGCTGACCGTTGTGGCAGTGATTATCAGTGTAGGCTTAGGTTTCTATTCGATTTATCACAAAGTCGCTTCAGGGAAAGAGTTTCATTCAGATCACGACCATACCAGCGATGACGAGTTGGGAAGTCACGACTTAGAAGACTTCAGGGCTTTCTTAAGAAACCTGATGATGCACTCTGCAGTGGGTACTGCATTAGGCGGCGTAATGACCATGGTGGGCGAACCACAAAACCTCATCATTGCCGATAAAGCTGGCTGGGACTTCGTTGAATTCTTTATTCGAATGGCTCCGGTAACATTGCCTGTATTTGTCTTTGGTTTGCTAACCACCGTTGTACTGGAAAAAACAGGCACCTTCTCTTACGGCGCTAAGTTGCCATCTGCAGTAAGGCAAATATTGGTTGATTACAACGACCACATGGATAAAGGTCGCAGTAAGCGCGAAACCGCAAAACTGGTGGTGCAAGCACTTATCGGTATCTGGCTAATTGTAGGCTTGGCGACGCACATGGCGTCTGTGGGCTTAATTGGCTTGTCTGTTATTGTACTTGCTACGTCGATGAGCGGTGTTATAGAAGAACACGCACTAGGCAAAGCTTTCGAAGAAGCCTTGCCCTTCACCGCTCTGCTATGTGTTTTCTTTGGCGTAGTGGCGGTAATTATCGACCAGGGCCTATTCCAGCCAGTTATTCATTGGGTACTGTCGTTTGAAGGTGAAACGCAAATGGTGATGTTCTATCTGGCCAACGGTGTGCTTTCGATGGTGAGCGATAACGTATTTGTGGGCTCGGTTTACATCACTGAAGTAACCGCAGCGCTTGAAGCTGGCCAAATTACCCGAGATCAATACGACATGCTAGCCGTAGCGATTAACACAGGCACCAACTTGCCAAGTGTTGCAACACCTAACGGTCAAGCGGCGTTCTTATTCCTGCTGACGTCTGCAATTGCACCGCTACTGCGTTTATCCTACGGGCGCATGGTAATGATGGCATTGCCTTATACCATTGTGCTTACAATCGTAGGTTTAGTCGCAACATATATTGGCCTCGCTGATGCCACACAGGTTTTATATGACATGCATCTTATTGAGCACCACACTGCTGTCGAAGCCGGTGCTCAAGCAGTAGGTCACTAGCATATGCGCGCTCTTGTTCACACTATTAGCCAATGGGCAGAGCACAAGTCTTCATGGCTTGTGCTTTTTGCCACATCCTTGGCACTTGAAATTGCTGCTTTGTACTTTCAATATGGTATGGGACTAAAGCCCTGTATCATGTGTATCTATCAGCGCACTGCTATGTATGGCATTGTGCTTTCTGCACTTTAGTCGTAATAAAAAACAACGGCTTTACTCGAATGCTCGGGTTTGCTGGATGGGCTGTATCGGCGGGCTGGGGCTTTTTAATTGCTAAAGAGCACGTAGGCATTCTTAATGCCGCAAATCCGTTCTTTGCTAGCTGCGAAATAGTGCCTAATTTCCCGTCATGGCTTCAGCTACACGAATGGCTACCGGCCGTGTTTGCCGCTGAAGGCGACTGTTTAGCAGATTCATGGCAGTTTTTGTCTATGGGAATGGCCGAATGGATGCAAATTATTTTTGCTGGCTACTTTATTGTGTTCGCACTCGTATTTGCATGTCGATTATTGGATAAAAAACCCTTTTGATCGACTTATCTATTTTACCTTCCCGCTTGCCTCCTATACATACCGAGCAGGGCCCCGTCTCAATTCAGCGCATTGCAGAAAAGCACTGCTATGCGCTATGCGAGGCGGGTCAACAGTCCATTCACCACGTAAAGCCATGGTTTGGCTCATCAGTGTGCCCTGTTACCCCGGCTTTATCGAAGCAATGTATTGCCGACATGGAAAAAGCACGGGAAACTGGTTACGGCCTAACCTACCTGCTTATTCACGATGAAAAGTGCCTGGGTATGGGTATCATCAACCATATCCATCATACCCATCTAACGGCTAATTTAGGCTACTGGTTGCGCCCCGATGCTTGCGGTAAAGGCTTAGCCAGCGCTATCTGTGAAGCATTAAAAAAACTCGCGTTTACACAGATGAACCTAAACCGACTAGAGTGTTTTGTTGAGCCAAATAACAAAGCAAGTTTACGTGTAGTTGAGCGTATTGGTGGCATAAAAGAAGGGCTCTGCCTTAAACGAGTATTCGGCAGAGACGCACTGTTGTACGCCATTACTAACGAGAGTTAAGTTAACATACTACTCGTGTAGTGCTCACCCACTATTTAAACGTATACATAAGCCCTGTAAAAGCATAGGCCGAATTGTCGGGATAGGCCCCCGTCTTTAGCGCGTTGCCTTTAGCGAGGTACGCACCACCTAGGCTGAACTGAAGCTGTGAAGAAACCTGATATTGCCAACGAAACTCTACTTGGTGTCCTAAGAAATCTTCTTCACCTTCTGACACTTGATGAAGCCACAGCGCTTTGTAACCCACCATAATGTTATGGATATCACTTATTTTAGTGACACTTCTTAGCCCTGGTGCCAAGATATTGCTTCTTGGGAACGTCTGATAAACGTCCGTAGGACCAAAGTCAAACCGACGTAAACCGTAGAGCGAGTCAAACGCATGTATGGTCCCATCATCACTGTTACTATCACCACTTGCCGCTTCAACTTCAGCTCTTAAGAAAGTACTTTTATTCAGCTGTTTGCCTACATGGCTATGTATCATCCACGCCTTCACGTTTCTGTCTGTGACATCAGAGGCTGACGCAGACTGTCTGGCGTGACCTGTTTGCACCATAGCTTCGATGTTGTATTTCCAACTATTGAAGAAACGTTGGGTGCGGTCGACAGATAAAGTAAAAATATCTCGGTTTTTCGTGGCGAGTTCGGCTGAATCCGACTCTTTTAACCAGTAGCTATGTACTGTCCAGGCTTTATCTTCAGACACCGCATAGAGACCAAAAAGCTTTCGATTGCTAAAACTCTTATCTAACGCCCGTTTATTGTCATCAATAGATGCTGAATCTGAAGGAAAACGAGCGACTGGAAACAGGTAAAAGCCACGAAGTTGCCAACCTGTTAAATGCGCGTCAACTAGCGCACCTTCAAAGCTACTGGTTGCGTTTCTAAAGCGCGTATGTCCTATCAGACGGCGACTACCGTGATCCAGCGTCACACGCCCTACCGTAACGCTATCTATGTATTCACTAACATCATGATAAGAGATATATAGTTGAACGGGTTCGAGGGTATTAACCTGTGAAGATTTGAGTGTAGGGTCGTTGTCATCGAGGTAGGCTCGGGAGTCTTCGATTTCTGCAACCGCCCGCCAGTTTCCATAAGCGGCGTCGCCTTTCAACCTTATACGGGTTGAAATACGTTCATTGGTTTGCGTGCGAACATTGTCGCTTGTCGGAAAAATAGGGTTATTTAATGTTTCGTAGCGTACTCTTAGCGAGCCACTGTAATTGAACGCTAAACTCTCTGCGTACACAGGTGCAGCTACGCTTGTAATAGCTATTAACGCGCCCAATGCGCTAATGCTTAACTTCCCCATCAAGAACCCTTATCTACATTGATTCAAAAAACAAAGCGGAAGTATAGACTAAGCGCATGAGCAGCACTCATGCTCTTTAGTCTAAGATAAACAACAATCTATACTGGTGTGTTTAAAGCAGTAGAAAAGGGCTAGCGACTTTCAATCGAGGTCTTCGAGCGGCCAAATCGCGATATAGTCTTCAAAGTGGTTAAGATCCACATCCGACTCAAACACGGTTTTATTGCGCACTGACATGCCCTTTGCGTGCATCACGTGCTTTTTCCCCTTGTTAAGCAAAGGGTGCCAAGACGGAAGTCCCCGCCCCTCGTAAAGTCGTCGATAAGCACAGCTATTTGGCATAAAGAAGATATCTTTAAGGTTGTCTTTGGTTAGCTTTACACAGTCAGGCACAAGCTCTGTACGCCTTGCATATTGGGTACATTCACATTTTTTGGTATTTAAATACGTGCACACAATATTGGTGTAGTGAATTTTTTCATTGTCATTAATGTGATCAGTAACTTCGTATTCTTCTACTGCGTCATCATCTATAAACTTCTGCAGGCAGCATTTGCCGCAGCCATCACAGAGCAACTCCCATTCCTTTTGCGTCATCTCCTCAAGAGACTTGGTTTCCCAAAATGCCACGGTCATTGTGCCACTACCTCGGTATTAACACTTAGTTGATTGCCGAGCGAGGCGAAAACCCTATCTGAAGGAGATAATTTGCCTACGCCCTTAGGCGTCCCGGTTAATATTACGTCGCCGCTATCTAAGGTAAATATAGAAGACATATGCGCAATAAGCGTTACGATTTTGTGTAACATCAATGCTGTATGGCCTTGCTGTCTCACCTCACCATTAATGGTAAGGGTAAAACGTAAATCATCGAGGTTACCTACCGAACTTAAGGGTAAAAAGCCTGACAAAGGCGCACTGCTGTCAAAAGATTTGGCTCGCTCCCACGGCTGCCCTTGCTTTTTGAGTGTTGCCTGTACTTCGCGAAGGGTGAGATCTAGCCCTAGTCCTATTCCCCACATGGCTGACTTTACCTCATCTTCGCTGGCATTTTTTAACGAAGACTTAAGCAGTACCGATACTTCAAGCTCATTGTGGCATTCACCTTTATCGGTGGGCACCGCAATGGGCTCATGCATGTGGCACATCGCTGCCTTTGGCTTCATAAAGAGTAAAGGTGCTTCAGATACCGTAGCGTTCATTTCTTGAATGTGATCAAGATAGTTGCGACCAATGCAAACCACTTTGTTCACCGGCAACGCAATCTCATTGCCTTGCGTATCAATATGACGGTATGCCATTAGTAACCTCGCTTTATTCGTTCAGAAAGATAGCCAACCGACACCCCAAAATACGACGAGCGGTTCCACTTCATTAACGTGTGAAAATTGTTATACACCAAGTAAATACGCCCATTCTCACCGTCGGGCATGATAAGCGACGCCTTAATATCAACATTGGGTAGTTCGCTGCCGTCAAAACGCGTTACACCGTTTGATTTCCAAAAAGAAAGGGGCTTCATATTCGCTTTAGATAAACCAGACACTGGCACATCTTGCGTTAGTTTTACTTGCCTACCCCACGTGCCTTCGCTATTCCACCCTTCAGATGCGAGGTAATTCGCAATTGATGCAAATACGTCAGCCTTGGTTCCCCAGATATCTTTTCTTCCATCACCATCATAGTCCACAGCGTAATTTAGAAACGAAACCGGCATAAATTGGGTTTGGCCCATCGCACCTGCCCACGAACCTTTTAGTTCATTAACGCTGGTATGCCCCTTTGCTAAAATCTGGAGTGCAGCAAAGAAGTTGTCTTTAAACAGCTTTTCCCTTCGCCCTTCATAAGCTAGCGAAGCGAGCGCAGAAAGCACACTATAGTTGCCTTGAATTTTGCCAAAGTTCGACTCATTCCCCCATAGCGCCACAATGAATCTGGATTGCACGCCGTATCGCTGCGCAATTTCTTCAAGCAACGCTTTATGGTCTTTGTACTGTGCTACTGCCTGCTTAACTTTCCAGTCGGGCACTCGTGTAGCGAGGTAGTCATCTAGCGTTATCTTTTTTTCGGGCTGATTTTTATCAGACTTCACAACCGTGGGCCTAAAAGCGATGTCGGCAAACGCGGCGTCGAGAAGTGGTCTATCAATGCCTTTCGATAACGCTTCTTCCTTTAACTGTGCCACATAAGCATTAAAACCACGTTCCGTTAATTCAGAGTTAGTCGCGGCCTCTAATGAAGCGGAAAGCAACAGAGTTAGCGTGATAAAAATCAATGGGACTTTACTTACTATCAAGCGCTTACTTGAGCACTTTGCTGTAATACAAGCGCGCTTGCATAAACGATTTACAACATTAAACAACATGGTACTTCTTAGAATTTCTTATCAGGCGTTTTAGAAAGGCCAAGCGACTCGCGGTGCGTTTCAAGCAAGTTCTCTTCCCTTGGAGGCATCTGCAAGTAAAATCCTTTCTCGGTAAGTTCATCAATTAACTTTTGCTTATCGACTAAACCTAAACGCTCACGCTTATCGAGTGCAAGAATCGTCACTAGCTCTGGACGACCAAACATTTCCATCAAAGGTTCGGGGACATCTGCAAAATTGTCTTTTTTGGGCAAGTATAAGTACATGCCCTCTTTTTTTCGCGTTTTATAAACAGCGCATAACATAATTTAATTACTCTATTCGTTGTTAGCTAAAAGCAGGTAAATATTTGCCCACCTAGCGTTATTGTGTCGGTTCGTCGCCAAGTAAACGTGCTACATGTGGGCGAAACAAAGGCGCTCTCCACGTGGAGAGTAAATCGGGTTTCAAGCCCTGTACCCGCGTCTCATCTACAGGGAACCAATACCACTTCAACAGCTGATTAAGTTGCTTTTTAGACGCAATAACATCTGTGGTTACGCCGTTATCTTTGGCAATTTGTTCGCTTATGGTTTTAAGTTCAGCAAGGTACTTTTTATATTTCGCTATATCGATAAGCCGCTGTACGATTGGCAGTCTAAGTTTTTCCGGCGTCTGCGCATATCTTGCTCTTGCCTCTTCAATCAGCGTTACGATAGTGTCGCCATAACGCCTAACCGACTGATGATTTACGCCATTTATCCGTGATAAGCCAGACTTGTCGTCTATCAGTCGCTGCGCAGCCTCAAATAAATGTCCTTCTTTGAATACAAAGTTCAGCGCTAGGTCTTTCTTTCTCGCCGTGTTTAATCGCCATGCCGCCAGCGCTTGCAATACGGTGAGCTGTTCACTGTTTAAACGCCAGCTATTCTTAATGCTTAAGTAAGCAAAATCTTCTGGCATTTGCGCACGCTTTTTCTCAACCAAAAGCGCCACTTCTTCATATATCCAGTGCACTTTTCCTAGCGCCTGAACGTTAGACGCCAGCTGCTGATAACAGGGTAAAAGGTAAAGAACGTCGTTCGCCGCATAGCTCAGTTGAGCTTCCCGAAGCGGCCGTGCTAGCCAATCCGTTCGCGACTCGCCTTTGTCTAAGCTGATCTCGCAAAGCAGCTCCACTAACTTGGCATAGCCCAGAGAGGGGCCCATATCCAAGATACTACCGGCTATTTGCGTATCGAACACAGGCGTTGGCACCGTATCAAAGGCGGTAAGAAAAGCCTCAAGATCTTCAGAACACGAATGCAATACTTTAACGACTTCGGTATTTTCCAACAACGCAACAAATGGCTGCATGTTATCGATAGCGAGGGGGTCTATAAGTACTAGCTGGTGTCCATCGTATAGCTGAATAAGGCCAAGATGGGGAGTAAGGGTTTTAGTCCTCACAAATTCAGTATCAAGGGCGACTGCCTCTTGACGTTGTGCGGCTTCGCACACTTTTTCTAGATGTTCAAATGTTGTAATTAATTGATATTGCATATTTTTGCACAGTAATAAAAAAGCCGGCTAACGCCGGCTTTCAAAAACTATTTCAAAGAAACTAGTCTCGAAGCTCCCGACGCAGAATTTTACCTACATTGGTCTTTGGTAAGTCGTCTTTGAAAACAACTTGCTTAGGCACTTTGTAACCCGTTAAGTGGTTACGGCAGTGCGCGATAACGTCTTTCTCGGTCAGCGCGTCGTTGTTTTTGACCACAAACAACTTCACAACCTCGCCGCTAACCTCATGAGGAACCCCAACCGCAGCCGCTTCAACGATGTGGTCGTGCATAGCAGCGACTTCTTCGATTTCGTTAGGGAACACGTTAAAGCCTGAGACTAGGATCATATCCTTTTTACGGTCAACAATATAGAAGTAACCTTCATCATCTACGGTAGCAATATCGCCAGTGGCTAGCCAACCCTCTTTTAGAATATCTTCTGTCGCTTCAGGGCGGTTCAAATATCCCTTCATCACCTGCGGGCCTTTAACCCACATTTCGCCTGGCTCACCTTTTTCAACTGGATTGCCATCGTCGTCTAATAACTTAATGTCAGTAGAAGGTACCGGCATACCAATTGCGCCTTTATAGGCTTCAATTTGAGGTGGGTTTACCGCTACCACAGGCGAACATTCAGTAAGGCCATAACCCTCTAACAACACCGTGCCCGTAACCTTTTCCCACTTTTCGGCAACAGGGCGCTGTACCGCCATGCCGCCACCTAGACCAAATTTGAACTTGCTAAAATCAAGCTCGTCAAACCCTGGTGTATTCAAAAGACCATTAAACAAGGTGTTTACGCCAGGCAAAATGGTGAACGGGTATTTGCTTAGTTCGTTTACAAACGCCTGCATGTCTCGCGGGTTAGTAATAAGCAAGTTGCGACAACCGTATTTAACGAACATCAGGCAGTTAGCCAGTAACGCAAAGATGTGGTAAAGCGGTAGTGCTGTTACAACAAAATCTTCACCTTCTTCAATTACGGTTTCTAAAATACCCGAGACCTGCTCTAGGTTTGCCACCATATTGCGGTGTGTCAGCATTGCGCCTTTCGATACGCCCGTTGTCCCACCTGTATATTGCAAGAACGCGATATCGCCGCTATCAATCTCAGGTCGCGTGTATTTAAGCGACTGACCTTTTTTAACTGCCGACATGAAAGAAGTAGTTTCAGGCAAGGTGAAGGAAGGCACCATCTTTTTGACGTATTTAACTACTGCATTAACAATCCAGCGCTTCGGTGCAGGCAACATGTCGCCCAGTGCGGTCAAAAAGACTTCTTGAAGGTTTGTATCTGCAATCACTTCTTCAAGAGTACATGCAAAGTTTTCAACAATTACAATGGCTTTAGCATTGGCGTCGTTAAGTTGATGCTTTAGTTCTCTGGCCGTGTAGAGCGGGTTTACATTCACCACCACCATACCTGCGCGCAAAATACCAAACATGGCGACAGGATATTGGAGAAGGTTAGGCATCATAATTGCCACCGCATCACCGCGCTTAAGCCCGCTTGCTTGTAAGTAAGCAGCAAATTGAGCTGAAAGCGTATCTAGCTCCTCAAACGAAATTGAATGCCCCATGTTAATGAAGGCTTCTTTATTTTTAAACTTCTTTACCGACTGCTCGAAAATGTCTACTACAGATGCGTAACGATCGGCATCAATTTCTGCGGAAACGCGAGGGTCGTAATGCTTAAGCCAGGTTTTTTCCACCAAAACCTCCTCTACTTTATTCTTATACTATTTTATGAGCACATGGAAAGGCGCACTCATACAACTGGTCTGATAACTTGCGAATAGTATAGGATGTGGAAAAAAAAAATAAACGGTACAATTTACAATTGCTCAACAAATTGACGTATTAACACCCCTATATCGTCAGTATTTTCCATGTGAATATGGTGACCGCCTACAAATTGCTCATATTGTGCATTTAAAAACCACGTCTTTCGTTTAGGGAAAAGGGTTTCGAGGTTTTTAAAACTGTTAGATGCACCAATAAAAAGTATAGGGCATACAATAGCACGCATAAGCGCTTCTGCCTGCTTTTCTGTAAGTCTTAGCATCGATTTTGTGCGAAGTTTTGGGTCGCTAGACCAAAAGCAATGCCCACCCGCATCTTGGGTAAGGTTGCGGGATAAGATTGAGCGTGTGTGCGCTTCGGGAATATCTGAAATTTTACATCGGGCTTTTACGGCGTCTTCAAGTTCAACAACCCGCAACTTATTACGTGATTTTGCATGACGACTGAGTATTGCATCTCGCATTTGAGCCACAGTGGTATCTTCGTCCTCAGTTAGCGGTCCACACGCATCTATACTGATTACGGCACTAACTTTTTCAGGAAATAGAGCAGCAAACAAACTCGCTAAAATGCCGCCAAGAGAATGGCCTAATAAAATTACCTCGTCCCAACCTTGAGATTCAATTAGCGCATAGAGGTCTTGCAAATAGTCAGCTTGATTGTAGTGAGCCCCTGCAGTGCGATGACCAGAACGACCATGCCCAGCAAGGTCGATAGCAACAAAGCGGTGAGTTTGCAGGTAAGGTGCTAACAACCTTAAGCTTTCAGCGTTATCTAAATAACCGTGCAAACCAATAACAACGCTACCGCTTCCTTGGTTATCTAATGCGGCTAAGTTAAGATTTCCAATGTTAAATTCTGTCTCAATCATAACGTTCCCTTTGGCAACTTATTGCCAGCTTTAGTCCATACTTGCCTTTAAAATAGAAAAAGGCGGCAATAATGTGCCGCCTGTAAGCAATATTGTTTACTTCTGTTTATCTTTTCGAAGCGGCTGACTCGTCGACTTAGTACTGCTTTTACTTGCATCGCTGTTGCGAGTAGGAAGTTTGGCTTTACTAGGTCCATTCTCGTAGCGAATTACCCGTGTACGATTAAAGTGAGGGTACATCCACGGCCCGTTAAACCGATAGAAAGGCGAATACCAGCCCGTATGGTAGTTAAAGAAATAAGTGTTTACATCGTAAACCTGCTGTTTTCTCCACATGTGGTAATCGTCGGCAATAATCGTCGGATAAATATAAGGTTGTTCGCCCACCATACCCGCTGTTGGCGCCGTTATAGTACCGAGGAACGTTGCCGAACGGCCTTCTTCAAAGACAATAGGATCGACAAAGCCGTCAATTTGAACCTTAAAGCGTCCAGAGGTCTCGCCATTTGTTCCCGGCTTACCGTAGTGATTTAGCGGAAAATGAGCAAGTTCGATAAGCGTTTGGTTCGGCTTGTTCTCAACCCCCACAATTAAACCGCCCCAGCGCGCTTTTTGGCCTTGAGCACTGGCGCCTGATGTGACAGCTTTGGAATAGCTCACTAATTGTGTGCCTTCTGGTACATCAATACTATCAGGTACAATGGTACAGCCTGCGAATATAAAGACTGCTAGTAAAACAAAATAACGAGACATTAAAGCGCTCCTCTGAACCCTAGAAAAATGCTGCATTTATATGGCAATCAGCCAAAACATACCATGGGTATAACGATAAAGACCAACGTAATTTCTTTAATAAACTTACACGCACTTTGTCGTATCTCTTTAAGCTGAAAAGAAAAAACAGACTTTAGTAACCTAAACATTAGCACTTATACGAAACGACAACCACTGTCGTTCAAGTACAATGTGTACATAAATTGGCGTAGTTACCTTTAGAGATATCTTAAGTGAGTTTGTTCAATAAAAGCGCCGGGGTTTAACGGATTGTTAGAATTTTCGAAGAGATTAAGTGTAGTTGCCTAACCAAACGTGAAGATACAGGTTACCGAACGTTCGCCAGACTTTTATTTAGCAATGGCTAAGCGTAGATATCTACCCCGAACATAGACTGAATAGACTCGCGCTGCTGTTGCTTTTCAAAACTGGTGTAAGAGGCTATAGCATTTTGCGAATAGGTATTGCCCTCTTCGCGAATAAATTGTTGGTAAGCCTGAGCGTTATTTGTACCTTTTTCATCAGGCGCGACAACAATCGCCCTAGCAGACGCTTCATTTTGCCCTTTACTTTGTTGTTCAGGGTCTTTGTTAATTTTAGCAACACGGCCTTGCGATGGCTCGGAAGACGGTAACGCGAAATTATTATTAATAATCATACAATTTCAGTGAGGCAAAAATCGTACCACTGGTTTTTTATACGAATCTGGCCATGGGCGGGCTGGAGGCTAGGCTATCGCCCGCCGTTTCCACCACGCCCGCTGTCATTTTACTCTCTGCCCGGCAGCTTTTTCCACGTCACTTTATCACGCAAGTAAACGGGCTCTACATTGACGGCTTCAAATACATTGCCATTCTCACTTGCTGTCACCGCTAACGTAAGCATGTACTGCGCGTTTGGTAGCGTCACTTCTTGCGACATTGCTACAGCGCTATTCGAACGCCATTCGGTAAGCTTATCGTATGCTGCCCACCCGGTACCGGCTGTAATGACGCTAACGCCGTGCCCAAGTGCATTAAGTTGGTCAATAGCCACCTCTGGAGGACACACCTGCTCATCAAGACGCAGAGTTACCCCCTTGTCTGTTTGCGAATAAACGGCGAAATACACTTCGTCCATACGGGCGTCAGAGGCCACAGCGATTAGCGCATCTTTGTCCATGCTTTTCGTCGCAGCTTCACAAGCCATGGCTTCTAGCGTACTAACGCCAGCAACCTTTAGACCTGTACCTAAAGCTAAACCTTGAATCATGCCTGTCGCAATGCGAACACCGGTAAAACTGCCGGGACCTCGTCCAAAAGCCAGCAACTCTATGTCGCTCAGGCCGACATTAGCTTCTTTCAACACGTCATCGACCATAGGAAGTAAACGTTGGCTATGTTGCTGTGGGCATATTTCAAAACGGGTAATTACACGCTCGTTATATTGCAGCGCAACCGAACACGCTTCGGTTGCAGTGTCTATCGCTAAAATATTCATGTATTTCTCTTGTGTTGTATAACCTAAGTTCAAGCATTGTGTTTCAACACACGTAACACTCAAGCCTAGGGCTTTAACTTAGGCTTCATCAATGCCGGCTAAAAATTTTTCTACTTCGTCTAAACTTCTGGTGCGCTTCATGTCAGGCAGACTGCCAACAAAGGTTTTCGCGTAGGGCTTGGTAACCAAACGGTTATCACAAATAACCAGTACGCCCTTATCTGACGGGTCTCGAATTAAGCGCCCTGCTCCCTGCTTTAGCGTAATAACAGCCTGAGGGATCTGTATAACACCAAACGGGTTTGCGCCACGCTTTTTAACGTCTTCCATACGGGCCTGAAGCAGCGGGTCGTCCGGTGATGCAAAGGGCAATTTATCAATCATGACACAAACAAGGTCATTACCGCGTACGTCTACCCCTTCCCAGAATGCCCCCGTGCCCATTAACACCGCTTTTTCATCAGCAAGATAGGCATCCAACAGTGCTTGTTTTGTTGTAGTACCTTGTACTAGCAGCGGGTTGTCTACCTCATCCTCCAGCTTTTGTGCAATTTCTCTAAGCATCGCATGGCTGGTAAACAGTAAGAAGCAGCGACCACGACTTGCTTTAATCAACCGCTTGGCCGTTTCGAGAAGCGTTTCCCGCATGGCATAACTATTGGGCTCTGGTAAATAACGAGGCACACAAAGCATGGCTTGTTCGGGGTAGTTAAATGGGCTGTCTAACCCTAAGGTTTCAGCATCCTCTAACCCCATTCGACGCTGGAAGTGATCAAATCCACCATTGACCATTAGCGTTGCCGAGGTAAAAATCCACCCGCGAGGGGGAGATGACACAAACCGTCTAAATTTGGCCGCTATCGACAATGGCGTGAGGTGCATGATCAAATGACGTTGCGTAGTTTCATACCATAAGCTGACATTTTCTTGCTTATTGTCACTGAGCGCGTCTAGCTGCTCTCTTGCAGCCACAACCCGTTCATACATATTGTCTAAATCTTTATCGCGCCCGATATGCAGCTTACACACCTCGTGCAGCACGCCAAGGGCTTCAGCAAGTTTACCTACCTGCATACGCACATCATCTCGGTCTAATGCCTCTGCCCAGTTGCCGCGCTCTGCGGTATCGGGAAACAGCAACCGTAAGTCAGAAGCAATCATTCTGCACTTGTCGGCGGCTTTATCTAGTTGACCCGCATCTTTCAATACGGTCCTAAACAACAAGGTGATGTCTTTCGCGATATCGTGAATTTGCCGTGTTGAAAGCGATTCACCAAAATAGTCGCTGGCAATATCTGGAATTTGGTGCGCTTCATCAAAGATGATGGCATCGGCCTCGGGAATAAGTTCTCCAAAACCGGTATCTTTTAGCGCCATATCGGCAAAGAAAAGGTGGTGGTTAACCACGATAATGTCGGCATCCAGCGCCTTTCTGCGCGCTTTAACCAAATAGCAGTCTTCGTAGTCAGGGCAGTCCCGGCCTAAGCAATTATCCACGGTAGACGTCACTAACGGCAGTACTCGGGCATCTTCTGGCAGCGTTTTTAACTCGCCCATATCCCCGGTCTTCGTGGTGCTCGACCAACGCTTAACTTCTGAAAGCTGCCCCAACACGTCTTTTTCAACCAGCGTAGAATTGCCGCCGTGCTGCGCAAGCCGGTGAAGACAAAGGTAATTGGCGCGGCCTTTTAACAGTGCGGTTTTACGCTTACTGCCAAGCGCGCTTTTTTAACGAGGGGGAGATCGCGATGAAAGAGCTGTTCTTGAAGGTTTTTCGTGCCGGTCGAGACAATCGCTTTGCCATCGCTCAATAAAGCAGGCGCCAAATACGCAAACGTCTTTCCCGTACCTGTACCTGCTTCAACAATTAAACTGCCCGTGGTTTCAATGGCATGCTTAACGGCTTTAGCCATTTCAGTTTGTGCTTCGCGAGGCACAAAGCCTTTAATAGCACTGGCAAGAAGGCCATCTGAAGAAAATACATTGTTTATTGTGGGCATGGTTTAAGCGCTGTCATTACTTTTCTATTCTAAGCCGCGCATTATGCCAAAAAGCCTATTGAATGCCCATTAAAGGTTTTCACTTTACATTGAGGTGGTCTGCTTAACCGCGCATTTTCTAAAACGCGAAAAAACACACGCGCTTAACAGGTTCGTTGGGCCTCATCAGCAAAAAAGCATTCAGCTTTCGATAAGCGTTAGCGTTTGATTTTTTGTTAACAACTACCGGGTAACTTTTTCACAACATGCTATAGAACTCACAAAGTTGTTTCTTCACACTCCACCACAAAAAACCGCTAAGCAATTGTTATACATTGAATTAGTGCACATGGTACGCGCCGTGAATAGCCTATTATGAACGCTTTCCTCCGTTTTAACGCAGTATGGAGGCCACAAACAAGGAGTAAGATATGAAAAAGTTAACGATTGCTACATTGATAACTACAGCCCTTTCTGCTGGCGCTTTTGCGGGTGAAGAACTTGATAAAATAGACACAACATTTGCAGATTTAGATAATGACGATAATGGGTACATCTCTCGCGAAGAGGCTGACGACGATGAAATATCTGATCATTTCGCAAAAATAGACGCTAACTCAGACATGCAGCTTTCTGTAAAAGAATTCAACACCCATGTTAAGAAGCATCCTCAGCATTTCGACGATGAAGTTGTTGCTTCTGCACAGTCAATGAAAGCGAGTATGAGAAGCCAAGGTACGATGGAAACCGATGTTAACGTTGACACAGATGTAGATGAAGTGGTTGCTGCCACGAAAGACAAGAGACTCACGCATGAGCTTCGCGCTAAGAGTGAATTAAAAGCGAATGGCGAACTGATGGAGAAAAACGTTGACGTTGCCGCTGACAATGCAGTGACTGCCGACAAAACAGTAATTGCCGTAAATCAATTTGAAATGATGGATGCAAACAGTGACGGTGAACTGACGAAAGCGGAAGCATCTCGTAGTGGTGTAACGCGCAACTTCGACAAGATTGATGCGAATGACGATGAGCTCATCACCCGTACTGAATACTCTCAATACCAAGCTGAGACGAAGGATAGTTCAGATGAGTAGTTAAAAAGAGCAATGAGTTGTTGGAATAGGCCGCCACTGCGGCTTATTCCGCATCCATAAACTATTACTTGTCATTTCAATATTCACCGATTCGACCTACAGAAGTTTATAACGACTTCGACACAAAACGTTTAAGGAATATATATGTTAGCGTCCACAGGAATGAAAAGTTGGCTTGCTTATAAGACGTTGAGAAAGCTAAATACACGAAGCGTCTCGTCTCCCTCAAGCCAAGATAGTCTCATTGCTTCAAGCACATTGAGTAAAGTGACAACGCCACCGTCAGTAGCAGCCGCAACAGGCGCGGCTTATACGCTATCAAAACTAACGAACACGCCGAAACTTCAGCGTTTTTTGTTGAAATCCACCCTGTCAGCTTCAGCCGCAGGGCTGTTAAACGCAGGCCTTAAAAGGCTAATTGGCCGAAAGCGCCCACGCGCTGATTCAGGGACGGAATTCAAAGGCCCAGCGCTAAAAGATAAATTTAACGCGATGCCCTCAGGCCATGCCTCTGCCGTAGCGGCGGTAGCAGGCAGTATACCTCGCTCGTCAGGCCCATTGCTATTGGCGTCAGCCGCAGGCTTAGCTGCCACCGCGGTAATAGGAAAGTCGAGGACTAAACGAGACGCGCACCATTTGTCAGATGTTTTAGTCGGGAGCTGCTTGGGCTTTGGTGTAGCCTATGCCGTTTCCAAGTTGGAAAAGCCTGTGGAAAACGAGGTTAAGCGGCTTACTGAAACACATTAACAATGGGTTTCATCGCTAGCGCTGTATTCATGTATTGGTTTATTACTGTGCCCTATCTATTGGTGGGGCAATGCTACGCGAACCAGATTACATGCGCCTTATCGAGCAAAATGCTTAGCGTTCAAAAAACTCATCAACTAAATCCGCCAGTGCTTCTTCTAACGACTCTTCAAAGGTCTCTTTATCAATATCAAACCGTGCAAGGTATTTTTCAGCATTTTCTTGAGACACCATCGTGTTTTTCATCTGGTATTCAAGCTCGGGTAATGACTTATCGTACCGGGGTTTAATAGTCCAACGTAAACAGTGGCCATGATGGGCTTTGAGTTTTTGCTTAGCAAAGACACAAAACTCTTCTACATAGTCGGCACCTTGTGGGCCAAGACAACCCGGCTCAATACGATACATAACCAGTAATTTTTTATAAAGCGGAAGCCGATTTTCCATTTTATCTCTGCATAAATTAAAGGCTTAAGTATCGGAAATATTTGCTGAATTTGCCACCTTTTAGTATCTGACGTTAACATTTCTTTACCTATCGGCCGAAGGCTTTAGCTTCTTTCTGATACAAAAAAAGAAAGAAGCCCAAGCAAAATGCGCGTGATTGTATAAAGGAAAGCGAGGAAGCGTAGCGCGTAGGTTCCGCGCTAAGACTCAGGGGTTGCTTCGATGACATCGACAATTTCGCTATTTCCGCTTAATCGTGCGAGATCAATTAAATAGCCCTTCTCTAGTTTGTCCAAAGACTTGCCGTTAAGCCTTGCCTTTACTTCAGCCACATCGCCATTGGCTATTGAGGTTTTTAGCGCGGCAAAATTACCTAATGAGCGGTCTGTTTCATGTTCATCCGTTGTGTTAGCTGCCATGGTTTCTCCTTAAATAGAACTTGTTAAATGAAGCAAGATTGTATTGCTTTGTTTTTTGTAGTTCTGTTTGGCGCTTCTCGATCAAACTTCCGTTCGCCCTGTGGTGAAGTCGACTTGCTTAGGCGACCCAAATGTCAAACTGCCAAGGCCCTAATTCAAGTGTTGTTTGCGACGAAAACTTGCACGTAGCGCTGCCTTTCCAATAACAATATTCGCCTTCAAACAATGGCTCTTCGAAGGTGACATTGACCGCCTCTTGTGAAAAATTAATAATAACGAACACTTTTTCATGCTCGTTATGGCGCACGAAGCTGAACACCTTATCCATTTTGGAGTTAGGAACTTGGGTCATTCTTGCACCAAATTCTCCGTTTCCTAATACACTTTTAGATTTTTTGAGCGCGATTAATTCGCGGTACAAGTCGCCAGTTTCATGGTCTTGCCATTCGATGGGGTCGCGCTCAAAAAAGGCGAGCCGCTTGTTTTCTCCCGCTTCTTGACCATTGTGGATTAGGGGCATGCCCTCTCCTATGACTGAAAGCGCGATACAGGCATCTAATGCTTCACCAAACTGTTCGTGCTGTGTACCGTCCCACGCATTCTTGTCGTGATTACTTACGAAAGTCATTCTGTAGGCTGACTGAGGCCAGCTGCGCTCGTTCCAAGAGTAGTACTTGCGCAACCTGTCTAGAGAGCATCGGCCATGGGCAAGTTCATGCAAGGTTTCATTCCAGCTCCATGCGTAGGTCATATTGAAGGCATGCTCGTGAAGGTCGCGGTTTTCCCATTCTGCAAGCATAAACACCGGTCTAATTGCATTTAAAGTAGATACGGCCTGTTGCCAAAAGTCATTAGGCACATAACCCGCTACATCACATCGAAAGCCATCGATATCGAACTTTTCTACCCAATAACACAAGGCGTTGATCATGTATTTGCGCAAACCGATTTGTTCAAAGTCGAACTCGATGATATCACTCCAGTCCCACCAGGGTGACGGGCGAAAGTCGCCCTTATAATCTTTGGCATACCACTCGGGATGCTCTGACGCTAATGGGTTGTCCCACGCACTGTGATTTGGCACCCAATCAATAATCACTTTAAGCGATAAGCGGTGCGCTTCATCCACTAACGCGCGAAAATCCTGTTCACTGCCAAATTCAGGGTTAATACCTAGGTAATCTTTCACCGCATACGGGCTGCCAAGCTCACCTTTTCGATTTTGCTCACCGATTGGATGAATGGGCATTAACCAAACAATATCTGCACCGAGAGACTTAATATGCGCTAACCCTTTCCTCACCCCCTCGAAGTTTCCTTCTTTTGAAAACTGCCGCGTGTTCACTTGATAAATCACGGCGTGGGATGACCACTCAGGCTGCATGACTTTGTAGCGCTGCTGGGGTTGAGGATTGATGTCCATACTATCTTTCCTTCTTTAAATTAATTAGCTCTTTTTAACGCCTTGCCTACCGAGAAGTCATCTTCAGATAAAGGCAACGCTCGCTTAGAAGATAGGTAAACTGGTAATACCTAACATTAGTACCCATATGCCGAAAAAAAGTTTTAGGCGCTGTACAGAAAATGCTAACACCACATATTTAGCAATCATGCCGCCAACAATGGCGCCCGCGCCGGCAAATAACACCACCTGCCACACAATGGACTCGCCAATGAACGCGTGGTAAGGCAGCGCACTCCATACCGTAAACGCTGACAAGACGACCGCGATAGCAATGGACATAGTTATGTTAAAGCCCCGAATAATGAGGTATACCGCAACTAACTCACCCACGCCAACAGAGAGCCACGCGGTAATAACGCCACCTAAAAAACCAATAAAGGGCAACCCTAGCAGGTCTTTATTTTGCAGCTCTTTTTCAAAGTGCGTGCGTTTCATTAACGGAATCGAGGCAAAGATAGCCAAGGCTAACACGATAGAAAAGCTGCCAAACGCAATGTGAAGGTTATTTGCGCCTCCCCATAAGTGCTCAAGTAGCAGGTTACTTTGGGAGGAATATTGCGCAAACCCTACTCCACATATAGAAGTGGGGATAGTAAGCATAAGTGCGCTTGGTAATGCCTTCCAATAGTTGTCATGGCTATGTTGCTTTTTGTAATAGTGGGCCCACGTCAATGCGCCTGCTGTCATGCCGCAGCATTGAATAGCAAAACTGGTGGCAACCACGCTTTGGGACGAAAAGGACAAATAATTAAAAAAGGGGACAAACACCACGCCGCCGCCCGCTCCTGTGGCGTTGGCAAATATGGCCCCTATCACACCTAACCCGCTAAAAAGTCCAAATTCTTTTATAAGCTGGAACGGCGTGGGCTGAGACAGTAATAAGCCTAACCATACGCACAAAAGTAAAGCCACTATAAACTTAACTGCATTTTGTTTTTTAAAAGAGATCACACTTTTCCTACGAATCATCATCACACATTGACAATTTTTGAATGCTTAACACTCGACAACGTCTAGCATGTGTACAAAATTCGAACTATTGTTAAAAATCTGCGTAAAAGCTTTTGCTTACTCGCTTAACCTACACAACATTTCGAAAAACATGGTTGAAGTATCTACATTTGAGCAACAGGTGCAACTGCATCTTTCGCCGAATCGCTCAGCAACATGGCAACAAACCAAATACCTTATAGCGGTATTTGCACTCTTTATCAGCACTATCGCTATTGCATGGGCAATTGTTGGTGCTTGGGTCATATTGCCCTTTGCAGGTGTAGAGGTCGGTCTTCTGGCTTTCATCATGTACATGGTGTCGAAAGCCACCTACCAATGGCAAACGCTATTAATATCTCAACAAAGTATCACCGTGTACTGCTCAAACGGAGTGCAGTTGTGCTTTCCTCGTTACGATACCTCGCTGTATTTTTTTGAAGACCTTAGCAAGAAGCGTTTGCCGCGCTTAGTGCTACAAAGTCATCTTCAGCAGTTTGAAGTGGGCGCATTTTTAAATTCAAGTGACAAGCAGCAGGTGCACGAACGGTTAAAACAAGCGGGCGTGTTGATATGTACAAACAAGTGGTGGTAAACACCGGCTCATTTATTCTCACCTTATGGGTAATTTATTAATTTACGCGCCCATGTATGACACAAAATTAATGATCAATACACCGGATTTCGACTAATTAATTATAGAGCGCTCGCAACGTTAGCAGCGACACTAAGAGGGCAACCCCATGAATTTATACATTGAGTCATTAGAAGGCGGTAACTACCTTGCTTCAACGGGAATGGGCGCTACGCGAACATTAGTCCGAGATAACAAATCTCAACCCAAAACCTTTCACTGCCTCAACGAAATTAGAGAGCATTTTCATACGAAGTCCTTTGAACACGTGTGGCTACGTCAAAGCACGCCCTATGAAGAGATGGTTGGACAGACCGATCATCCGGGAGCATTAGAGCTTGAAATTGAGTGGTAACTTTATCTAGTTGTCCGCGGGTAACAACTTAAATACACGACTTAGCATACTTTTTGCGTAATAAGCATGTAATTAAAAAAACATCGGGGTTTTATTGAATTTTAAACGGTGAAAGCGGTCTTTCATCATAGAATAGGAAACACCGGCATGCTTAGGAGAATTGCATGAAAATAAGTAAGTTAGCTATTAAATCAGTATTTTTAGCCGCGGTATTAGCGCTAACCGCATGCGCGTCAATGGGAGATGGTACTGTCGCTGAAAAGCAACAAGCTATTCTCGATATGCAGGAGAATGCCTTAGCTCGCCTTTACACTGAAAAACCTGATACTCGCTCTCAAATAAGAGATGCGGCGGGTTACGCCGTGTTTACCAATGCTAATATTAACGTCTTTTTCGTGGCGGCAGGCACGGGGTACGGCGTAGTAAATAACAATGTAACTGGCGAAAAAACCTATATGAACATGGCTGAAGGTGGTGTTGGACTTGGTTTAGGCGCAAAAGACTACCGTGTTGTCATGGTGTTCCATACGCAAAAAGCAATGAAGTATTTCATTGAAAATGGCTGGACCGTAGGCGGTAATGCAGACGTTGCTGCAAAAGCGGGGAATAAAGGGGCCTCTGCTGAAGGTGAAGGGTATTTAGGAAACGTAACGGTTTATACCATGACCGAAAGCGGCCTAACGCTTCAGGCTACGGTAAAGGGTACCAAGTTTTGGGTTGATAAGACGCTAAATTAGGCTGCAGTGAACGCGCCCGCAACATTTGCGCTTATGATTTTCGCAATGGGCCTGGTCAGCGCAAGAAGGTTTAGTGTCAAGAAACCCCGTTTTCTTTAAACGTAAGCGAACGAGAGAGAGCCTCTCTCGTTGCTAGTGACCTACCGCGTAAATAGACTATTGTGAGCGCGTTTCTTCAATATGCATCCATTGGGCTCGCGTGCAGTTTTCTAAAAGGCTAAACGCTTTTAACACAACGTCTTTCCCTTGAACAAAAGGATGTGGAGCCCCTTCGGATCTGTTAGACAAATTGTCCAGTTTCTGTCGTGTTCCCGCACGGCCAGGATGGTTCGACAAAAATACGTCGATATTTTGCGCTAAAACGCGTGTTTGCATTTGCGAAGCCGAGTTAGTGTATGCCTTGATCCTTGGCACATCCGGCCCGTAGTTTAGCCCTGTTCCTCCCCATAGAACTGCGCGGTGCTGTTCATCCCCATCAGTGACAGGAAATACTAAGGTGAGCGTGCCTGGCGTATGGCCCGGCGTGACATACATACTCAACTGTGTGCCGTTTATTGTTAACACATCACCATCGTTAACTACCATGTTTCTTTGGGGCTTATTTCCCCATCGAAAGCTGGCGAACCGGTCTTTTTCAAGTACATTGAATTCTACTTCACTCATTACAATACGCGGTGAATAGCGTGATTTTATAAATTCGAAGCCGCCGTAGTGATCGCCGTGACCGTGGGAAATAATTAAATGGGAAACCGGCTTGTTGCTAAGACCAAGCGCCGCTAACCCATTCACAATATACTTTTCTGCTTGCTCGTCGCTGTTTAACGCATCAACCAAAACAATGCTTTCGCCGGTATCAATAGCCCAGCTTGCTACGTTGCCGGCGCCAACGTAGTAAAGGTTGTCGAAAACTTGCTGCGGTGCAATGTGCCGACGGTTTTTGCCCTCGCGGTTTGAACGGCTCTTTTTACCGTCACGATGCAGCCTTTTTTTTCCTTCGCCATCAAGCCTGAACATGTCGCGAGGTAATTCACTGATATCGCACAAACTCGCTAAACCCGGAAAGTGCTCTGCACTTGCTAAGCCTTTTTGGGCATAGTCTTCGGCACTTAGCGCTGCCCCTGCAACTGCATTAGCAGTTACGCCTAGCAATAATAAGGCAAAGGTGGCCTTTAAAACGTCCAATTTAACCCTAACCATAGCCTTCTTCCATCTTCGACATAACCAAACTCCTCGTATCGCATTGTTTTATCAAACGCATTATACAACCCTGTTTGTAACTTTATATTCCTTGTGAGTTTCGTGTTATAGCCAATATCGAATACACCTACACCCGGAGAAAGTATAGAGCGTGATGATACAGACGTAAGGGCAGTTTCTTCGCCCCTCACTGTCCAACGCGACCAAATTTCTCCCGTTTCAGAAAGTCGGTAAGTGGTATTAAGGGTAAATAAATGTTTAGGTTGCTGAACTAACGGCAGGCCCTCGTTAGCCCCCGTTTTTTGCTCTGAGCGAGTGTAACTGTAGGCGCCGTTAAACGACCAGTTTCCTATATTGTATCTGGCAGCAAGCTCTGCACCGTAAGACTCAACCTCATCTATGTTAATGTTGTAGCGGTCAGTGTCATCTAAGCAAACGTCCAATTCGCATGTAGCTATCGCAATCTTATCGTCAAAGTCGTTGTGAAACGCGGTGATACTATATTCAAAACCATCGTCACCTGAGAAGTAGAGTGCAATTTCTTTGTTCACCGTGGTTTCCGGCGATAAAGCTGGATTGCCGTAAATGTTCCCGCCCCGGCTTTCTTGTACCCATCCTTCAGCCATTTCACGCAACTCAGGCGTGCGATAGCCCGTTGATACTCCGCCTTTTAACACCCAATTATCGTTAATATTGTAAACCGCATAAGCACGGGGACTTACCTGAGAGCTAAATTGCTCGTTATCATCAAGTCGAAGCCCGAGAGTAAACGCAAGTTTATCCGTAAGTCGCCATTCATCTTCGCCGTACACCGACCACTGGCTGTTTTCAATATTTGTTGCATCGCCACTGTTTGTATCGAAGTCATCGAGCGACTCTTCTAAAAACTCAGCGCCAAGGGTAACCATATGGCTTTCATTGAGTATTAAAGACCATTGGGTGTTCGCAACAAGGTTATCGATAGTGATATTCCGCCCTACATTCTCAACCGATTCTTGCTGCACATAACTTCGAGAGGTCAAGTCTTTATACTTACCTTCGTGGGTCAACGCATAGGAATGACGCTCGCTCTCTGTTTCTGACAACGAGTTGCGCTCTGGTAGCGATTTACCCGGTGTTGAGGTACGCGTCTGGTCTTGAAGAATATATTCAAAAGTCAGGGTGTCTGTGGTGTTTGGGGTTAAGTGAAACGCGGTTCGCATATTGCGCAATTCTTTTTCTGCATAACCGCGCTCAATATCATCTTCTTCACGCTTTTGGTACAAACCACTGGCAGTAATGCTCAATAGGTTTTCAATTAACGGGCCCGAAAACGCAAGTTGAATTTGGCTATCGGCGCCACTATCGGAGTTTTCTTGAATTTTGATTTCAGCGCGTAAATTGCCACTCCATTTCCTGTAGTTTTTACGCGTAATAATATTAATTACGCCGCCCATGGCATCTGAACCATAAAGGGTAGACATAGGGCCACGCACAATTTCAATTCGCTCAATACTATCAAGAGGCGGTAACCAGTCTTGTTCATATCCCCCACTACCATTTGGCTGTGACTCTCGCCCGGTCTGCTTTTTGCCGTCTACCAAAATAGTGGTGTACTGAGCGGGTAGACCGCGAACACTGATGTCTTGTCGGTAGCCACCGCCTGTCACCGTAACGCCCGGTACATCGCGAAGCGCGTCGGTAATATCTTTGTACGCGCGCTGCGCTAGTTGTTTTCTAACAATCACACTCACCGACGCAGGTGCTTGAGACAAGAGTTGCTCGAAGCCCGAAGCAGTGACGGTGATATTTTCAATCTTATCTTGACCCGTAGCTTGCGCTAATGCCTAACTCGCCTTGAGCATCTAACATAATGCTGTATATAAATAGGCAGCGATAAAAAGTCCGCCCGCACCCTTAAGGCCCGTGGTAAGGAAGGAGCAAACTAAACATCTACATCGATGTGTTTAAGAAACCCCTTATCGTTGTCTTGGTCTTTGTTTTTTTCTTTCGTGTTGTTATTCGTGCTTTCTACAATCTCAGTTCGCTTTATATCTGGCAACTGATCATGGTCGTCTTCAGACACATGCTCTGTTTTTTTTGTCTTTTGCACTTTTTTCACGCGCTCATCGACTTCCACCGGTACTTTCGTATTGCGAGGTAAAATAGGAAACAGTAAGTCATTACTCATGCACCCTCCTAAAGATAGTAGTTTGCTCTATTAATTTTATCGGCCTTTTTGTGCCGGTCTTTACAGATCAAAACGAGTTCATAACGAATTGTTTTATTATATACACATTAAATTAGAGTTAATGTGCCAAAAGAGTTCACTTTAACCTTGCAAATCCTAATTCAAAACGCTAATGTTTCAGCCGTTCAAAATAAGGAATAAAAATTTTCAAAATGATTAACTGCGCGACGAAACATCACCACCACCACAAAGCATAACCTTTCAGGTTCGTGCTGGAAGGTCTATGTATCCTTCCAGTGGCGCAGATAAAACAAATTCTCGACCCTCGGAAGGAAACTTCCGGGGGTTTTTCGTTTTAGGCGCAATCAAAAGTTAAAACACAACGTGTAAGGAACGTTTCAATGAGTAACAGCAAAAGACTTCGAATTGCCGTACAGAAATCAGGTCGATTGAGCGATGACAGCATTGCCCTACTGAAAGCTATAGGCATTAAACTCAATATTCGTGATCGCCTGCTGATTGCGCATTCTACGAACCAGCCTATTGATTTGCTTCGCGTGCGTGACGACGATATTCCAGGTCTTGTTATGGATGGTGTAGTAGACCTAGGCTTTATTGGCGAAAACGAGCTAGAAGAGAAAATGCTAGAGCGGAAAGCTGCGGGCAAGCCATTCGAATATGAAGTACTGCGTCGTCTAGACTACGGCGGCTGCCGCCTGTCTATAGCGGTACCTAATGAGATGGATTATCAAGGAATCCAGTCGCTAGAAGGCAAAAAAGTAGCAACAACTTACCCCTACCTACTTGAGCGCTACTTCAAAGAACAGGGCATAAATGCAAAGGCTGTAATGCTACAAGGTTCTGTGGAAGTGGCCCCACGAGCAGGTGTAGCTGACGCTATCTGTGACCTTGTATCTACCGGTGCAACCCTTGAAGCTAACGGTCTTGTTGAAAAAGACGTTATTTTCCGCAGTAAAGCGGTACTTATTAAGCGCGCTGATGGCGAGCTTAACGACGAGAAAGAAACACTGGTTAACCGACTAATGCCACGTGTTGATGGCGTATTACTAGCAAAAGAAAGCAAGTACATCATGCTACACGCACCAAAAGCGTATTTAGAGCAGGTGAAAAGCCTACTTCCAGGTGCTGAAAATCCTACGGTTCTACCACTTGCTGGAAATGAAGAACAAGTTGCTATCCACGTTGTTTCTACAGAGACCTTGTTCTGGGAAACCATGGAGAAACTTAAAGCCCTTGGTTGTAGCTCTATTCTTGTAATGCCAATCGAAAAAATGATGGGCTAAAAGGCAGGCAATTATGATTACTTGGTCATCTCTTTCGGTAAATGAGAAAAAACAGGCGCTAGCCCGCCCGGCTATGGCCAATAGCCAACAGTTAAAGCAGACCGTGGGCGACATTATCGCCCGCGTTGAAAAAGAAGGCGATGAGGCAGTACTTGATTACACACGTAAATTTGACTGCCCAGACTTAACTAGCCTTGTCCTTTCACAAGAAAACATTGATGCTCTTGCTGCGAAGGTAACGCCAGATGTAGCAAGTGCTATCGATACTGCGTTCAACAACATAAAAATGTTTCACGAAGCGCAAATGCCTAGTGATATCGCGCTAACCACAACGCCTGGTGTTAAATGCGAGCTGCGCTTCACCGCCCTTGATGCAGTGGGTCTTTATATTCCAGGCGGCAGCGCTCCACTTCCATCAACCGTATTGATGCTAGGCGTACCTGCATTGGTGGCGGGCTGCGAAAATAAGCTACTTTGTACTCCACCAAACAAAGAACAGCTTATCGCGCCTGAAATTGCGTATGCGGCCAGAAAATGCGGCATCGACAAGATCTTCTTGTGTGGTGGTGCCCAAGCAATCGCCGCTATGGCCTTGGGAACAGACAGCGTTCCTCAAGTAGATAAGATTTTTGGCCCGGGTAACAGCTTTGTGACTGAAGCTAAACAGCAAGTAAGCCAACGTGCCGATGGTGCAGCTATTGATATGCCGGCCGGCCCATCAGAAGTGTTGGTACTTGCTGATGAGTTCGCAAACCCTGAGTTTGTAGCGGCCGACCTGCTTTCCCAAGCCGAGCACGGTCCAGACTCGCAGGCTATTTTGGTGTCTAACAGCGCTACACTTATTGAAGAAGCAAAAGCCGCGGTTGAACGTCAATTAGCAACCCTATCTCGCGCTGAGATTGCCCGCCCTGCTATGGAAAATGCGCGTTATATTTTGGCTGATTCCATTGAGCAAGCCATTGAAGCAAGTAACGCCTACGCTGCTGAGCACTTAATTGTACAAATAGAGAATGCCCGTGATTGTTTGCCAAAAATTAAATACGCAGGCTCTATATTCCTAGGCCCGTGGTCACCAGAATCTGCAGGTGATTACGCGTCGGGCACTAACCACGTACTGCCAACCTATGGCTATGCTAAGAATTACTCTAGCCTTGGATTATTAGACTTTATGCGTCGCTACACTATTCAAGAACTAAGCGCAGACGGCATGCGTAATTTAGGCCCTGCGATTATGGCACTTGCAGCTGCCGAGGGCTTGGATGCACACGAACAGGCCGTTGCACTTCGCATGCAGGCACTTAAGCAAGGAGACGCCTAATGTCGGCACTTATCGATAACCTAATTAACGAAAATTTAGTGCCGCTAAAGCCGTATGAATCGGCTCGTCGCTTGTTTTCAGGCGGTCAAGACTGGCTTAATGCCAACGAGTCACCTTATGCCAACGAATACAGCGTAGATAGCAGTAACTTTAACCGCTATCCGTCATGTCAGCCCGAAGCGGTAGTCAGTGGTTACGCAAACTACACAGGGCTCGACAAATCGCAGCTTATAGTTACCCGCGGCGCAGATGAAGGCATTGAGTTGCTTATTCGCACCTTCTGCACGCCGGGTAAAGACAGCATTCTGATATGCCCGCCTACCTACGGTATGTATGCAATCAGTGCTGAAACCTGTGATGTGGGCATTAAGAAAGTGCCGCTTAACGACGACTTTAGCCTTAACGTGAATGCTGTATGCGCTGAAGATGACGTTAACGTGATTTTCATCTGTGCGCCAAATAACCCAACCGGTACGCCAGTTGCTCATGAAGACATTAAAACCGTGCTCAATCACTTTGCCGATAAAGCACTCGTTGTTGTAGATGAAGCGTATATTGAGTTCGATGCCGACAATACGTGGGCAAATGAAATAAACAACTATCCAAACTTGGTGGTACTTCGTACGTTGTCTAAAGCGTTTGCTCTTGCCGGTCTTCGCTGTGGTTTTACACTTGCTCAGGCACCCGTCATCCAAGCACTACTTAAAGTGATAGCGCCCTATCCCATTCCAGAGCCAGTAGCGCAGATTGCTGCACAAGCATTGTCGGCTGAATCGCTAACGTTACTTGAGCTTCAGGTGGCTACTATTAACCGGGAAAAAGAGGCCCTAGCCGAAGCGCTGGAATCTATCGAAGGCTTTGAATTAGTGGGTGATAGACGAGCAAACTTTATCTTATTCCGCTACGCAAAAGCGCAAGCCCTAATGCAGTACTTGGTAAGCCAAGGCATGCTTATTCGCGATCAATCAAAACAGCTTAACTTACAAAACTGTTTACGCGTAAGCATAGGCACTGAAGAGCAAAACCAGCGTTTAATGCAGCTAATTAACGAATTTAAAAATAATGAGGACGCGGCATGAGTCAGCAAGCCATTTTATTTATTGACCGCGACGGTACACTCGTAGAAGAGCCGCCAGTAGATAAGCAATTAGATAGTTTAGAGAAGCTTGTTTTCGAGCCAAACGTTATTCCTGTGCTACTTAAACTAAAGGCAGCTGGGTTTAAACTCGTGATGGTAAGTAATCAAGACGGCTTGGGTACAGACAGTTTCCCGCAAGAAGACTTCGACAAGCCACACAATGCCATGATGGCCATTTTCGAAAGCCAGGGTGTAGTGTTTGACGACGTGCTTATTTGCCCGCACTTCGATGCTGATAACTGCACATGCCGCAAACCCAAGCTTGGCTTAGTACAAGAATACCTGCAGCAAGGCAAAGTGGACTTCACTCGTTCGTTTGTTATTGGTGACAGAGTTACCGATGTACAGCTTGCTGAAAACATGGGTATTCGCAGCTTTCAGTACAACCGCGAGAGCTTAAACTGGAATGATATTCAGAAAAGCCTGTTAGCATCGTCACGCATTGCCGAGGTCGTGCGCACGACCTCTGAGACCGACATTAAAGTGCGTGTTGATTTAGACTCGCAAGCCAAGTCGACCATTCAAACTGGCATGGGCTTTTTTGATCACATGCTAGATCAGATTGCTACCCACGGCGGGTTTGAACTTAACCTAACCACAAACGGCGATTTACACATTGACGACCACCACAGTGTGGAAGACACCGCCCTAGCATTAGGTGAAGCGCTTAAAAAAGCACTAGGCGACAAGCGCGGTATTGGCCGCTTTGGTTTTGCCCTGCCGATGGATGAGTGCCGTGCTGAATGTATCATGGATATTTCAAACCGCCCTCACCTTAAATTCGACGCTGAATTCAGTCGTGATCAAGTGGGTGAAATGGCTACTGAAATGGTGCCACACTTTTTCTATTCACTGGCGCAAAGTATGGGGCTATCGCTTCACCTTTCCACTAGCGAAGGGAACGCTCACCACCAAGTAGAAAGCTTGTTTAAAGTATTTGGGCGCGCGCTTCGTCAGGCGATTACTCGCCAAGGTGATGCGCTACCAAGCAGTAAAGGAGCCCTGTAATGTCAGTGGTAAACACCAGCCAGCGACAAAAAATAGTAATTGTAAATACTGGCTGCGCGAACATCTCATCGGTACGCTTTGCCCTTGAACGTTTAGGCGTTGAAGTTGATGTATCAGATGATGTGAAGGTCATTAAAAGCGCAGACAAAGTGTTCTTACCTGGCGTAGGCACTGCGGCTGCGGCTATGGCTAGCATTAAGCAAAAAGCCTTGGCTGATACACTACAGACGCTAACTCAGCCCGTGCTAGGTGTATGCTTAGGCATGCAGCTAATGGTAGAAACCAGTGCTGAAGGTGGTTTTCAGGGTGCAGGCAACATCGACTGTTTGAACCTTATGCCAGGTCATGTGGCGCGCATGGAGTCAAAAGGTGTACGTTTGCCTCATATGGGTTGGAACACAGTCGCTCATAAAGAAGAAAGTTTATTTAAGGGCATCCCACAAGATACCTACTTTTATTTTGTTCATAGCTTTGCTGTGCCGGAATACGAGCACACGCTAGCTAGCTGCACCTATGGCAAAACGTTTTCTGCGGCGATAAATAAAAACAACTTTTACGGGGTGCAATTCCACCCAGAACGCTCTGGCGAAGCCGGAGCCCAACTACTGACTAATTTTGTGAATCTATAATGATTATTCCAGCGATAGATCTTATTGACGGACACGTAGTACGCTTATATCAAGGTGACTACGAGCAAAAAACCCAATACGAACTGGACCCTGTAGAAGTGGTTCACGACTATGCCGACCAAGGCGCAACCTGGCTACACATTGTTGACCTTACTGGCGCTAAAGACACCAGCAAACGTCAGCTAGAGTTGATTAAATCCATGGTGGATACCAAGCGCATGCAGTTTCAAGCCGGCGGCGGTATTCGCAGTGAAGAAGAAGTTGCGCAGCTGCTTGAAACCGGTGTGAGCCGCGTAGTAATTGGCTCGCTAGCGGTAAAACAGCCAGAACTTGTAAAGTCTTGGGTAGAGAAATATGGCCCTGAGCGCATTGTGCTGGCCCTTGATATCAATATTAACGAAAGCGGTGAAAAGCTTATTGCGACGCACGGCTGGCAGGAAAACTCAGGCGTAGCCCTTGAAGGCTTGCTTGAAGACTTCGCTACAGTTGGCGCAAAGCATGTGCTATGTACTGACATTAGCCGCGACGGTACGCTACAAGGCGCGAACACAGAGTTATACCAAGAGATGGCGGCGCGTTTTCCTAATGTAAGCTGGCAAGCTTCTGGTGGTATTGGCAGCATTAACGACATCGAAGCACTTAAGCCCACTAACGTTGGTGGCGTAATTTTAGGTCGCGCCTTACTTGAAGGTAAGTTTACCGTGAAGGAGGCTATCGCATGCTGGCAAAGCGCATAATTCCCTGTTTGGATGTACGCGACGGTAAAGTCGTTAAAGGCGTTCAATTTAGAAACCATGAAATTATTGGTGACATCGTGCCTCTTGCCGAGCAATACGCGAAAGCGGGGGCCGACGAGTTGGTATTTTACGATATCACTGCAAGCTCTGATGCCCGCGTGGTAGATAAAAGCTGGGTGAGCCGTATTGCACAGGTCATTGATATACCGTTTTGCGTAGCGGGCGGTATTAAGAGCATTGAAGACGCTGGGCGCATTTTGGAAATGGGCGCAGATAAAATCTCGATTAACTCCCCTGCCCTTAATAACCCCGAGCTTATTAATCAGCTTCATGATGTGTACGGTCAGCAGTGCGTAGTAATTGGTATCGATAGCTTCTACAACGAAGCGACTGATCAATACGAAGTGTACAAATTTACCGGTGATGAGGCCCGCACACAGAAAAGCCAGTGGCAAACCATCGATTGGATAAAAGAAGTGCAGTCACGGGGCGCAGGTGAAATTGTGCTTAACTGCATGAATCAAGATGGCGTGCGCAAAGGCTATGACGTAAAGCAGCTGAAAGCCGTGCGTGACGTATGTGAAGTACCGCTAATCGCCTCTGGCGGCGCTGGCGAAATCGCCCATTTTACTGATGTGTTTCAGCAAGCTGATGTAGATGGGGCGCTAGCCGCTTCAGTATTTCACAAAGGCATCATCAACATTGATGAGCTAAAAGCAGAATTAACCAGCAATGGCGTTGCCATGCGTAAGCGTCACGGTTTAACGGCGCAAGCAAAAGGAGTAAACCCGTGATCATTACTAATGAGAACAGCAATAAATTAGCGTGGGACAAAATGGATAACCTGCTACCTGCTATTGTGCAAGATGCACTATCTGGCAAGGTATTGATGCAAGGTTACATGGACCAAGACGCATTGGCGAAAACCCTTGAAACGGGCAAAGTGACATTCTTCAGCCGTTCAAAACAGCGTCTTTGGACCAAGGGTGAAACATCTGGTAACACGCTAGATTTAGTGAGCGTTGCTTGTGACTGCGATCAAGATTCACTGTTGGTACTTGCCAACCCTAACGGCCCGACATGCCACACTGGTGTTGAAAGCTGTTGGTTCGACGGCAACACACCAGCCTTTACGTTTCTTGCAGATTTAGAGCGTGTATTGGCTGCCCGTAAAGACGCTGACCCTAAAAGCAGCTATACCGCTAGCCTTTACAATAAAGGCATTAAGCGCATAGCGCAAAAAGTGGGTGAAGAAGGCGTAGAAACCGCACTTGCGGCTACAGTTCACGACAAAGAAGAGCTTAAAAACGAAGCCGCTGACTTGTTGTACCACTTAACCGTATTGCTTCAAGCCAGCGATATGTCGCTAAACGATGCACTTAATGTGTTGCGCGAGCGTCATAAATAAATCGCTAAATGAGTAAGCCGTGTTAGAAAATGCCCTTATTACTTCTTTGTGTAAGGGCATTTTTCATTTACCGCTCTGTTTTATCGTTCTACTTACCGCTCTATCTCTCGCACAACTTGCCCATAGGCTAATAACGCGAATAACCCTGTTCCGCCTACAATATTACCCATCAAGGTTGCACCAATTAAAGCGACAGTTTCAGCAACACTAATATGCCCTTGAAGCACGAGTAAAAAGAGCTCTGTTGAACCGGCAATTACGTGGGTAAAATTACCGATGGCGATAAGGTATGTGAAAATGACAATCATCAACACTTGAGAATGTTTCACCGATGGCTTCATCCACACAATAGCGGCAATAATAAAACCTGAAGTTATGCCATAAGAAAACGCTTCTGAAACGCTGAATTCGGCGTAGTGTTTAGAAATGGCCGTCATTCCCACCACCAGCTCGGGAGGTACGGCCTGCAAGGTATAACTGAATACCGCAGCCAAAAATGTACCTACCATGTTAGCGGCAAACACAATCAGCCATAATCTTGCTATACAAAACGACATATTCACGGAAGGCTTGCTAAGAAGCGGTAAGATGACCGATAAGGTATTTTCAGTAAATAGCTGAAGCCGCCCCACTATTACTAAAACGAAACCTACGGTATAGCCCAAATTTTCTATTACGAACTGGTATTGGGAGTCTTTAAATAAGTGATGCAAGATCCCTTCAGCTAAAATGGAAAGCGATATGCCGATACCTGCCGCTACGCCTGACCACCATAAAGACATCATGGGTCGCTGAAGCTCTTCTAATCCCTCGCGATGCACAATGGCATAAAGAGAAACTGAATTTAAGCTTTGGTTGTCCCTTACATCTTGTTCTTCGGTATGGCTCAATGCCACGTCCTTTTCTCTTTTTTTTGATTGCTGCGATTTTTCAGCCATCAATGCCTCCAGCATAGTCCAGTAGGCTCACGCCCTACATTAAATCAGTAATAGACTGGTACGTGTGGCGCCCTACATTTCGGTCACATTCACCTGCATTGCCTTTGCGTATTAAAATCAATACCAAGGTACAAGACACGAAACCTTACATTAAAAAACAATGCGTTTTTGCTCGTGTATCATCCGCGGTCGTAATTATCAGGATTTGTTTTTTACTTATCCGATTACAACTTTGGTAAACATCGAACGCTTTACCATTTTAAGTATTAGCGGTAAGCGCACTTTCTTACATCACTTGTCCACTCACAAACCACGTTGTTTCTGTATGAAAAAAAGCCACTCACTATCTTCTAAGCTTATGTCTGTTGTCGGCATGCTTTTTGTTTTAATCGCTCTGGTATTTATTGGTGTCAGCTATGCTTTGCTTGACCGCACAGAAAGCGAAATAGGACAGCATGTTAATACCGAAGTCGTCAGTCAAATACAGAAAACAGTATCTGCCAAAGCGTCTCAATATGCGGCGCAAACGGAAGCCTTAATAAACAGTGCCCATTTTCTACCTTACACGTTGGCGAGCCAGTTAAGCGCGAGCATTGAAGCGAGCGACGCTCTATCGCTAAGTCGCGAACAAACGCAACGTTTAGTGAAAAGTGTATTGAATACCGGCACAACGTCTAGCATGTACGCTCAATTCGAAACTAACTTATTTGATGGAAAGGCTGAAGCCAACAAAACCGGTAAGATACATTCAACGCCCGGGACAGGAAGCTTTGAAGTTTATTTTATTCGCAGTAATAACGGCTTGGCAGAGCAGGTCCCGATTACTGACCCAGAGTTAAAACACGACACAAGGTTAGATGAGTTTGGGTTTCGAGCAGCAGAATGGTATTTGTGCAACAAGGAAACCCGTAAGCCGTGCGTATCTAACCCCTATCAATACGAAATTCGCGAGGGCTATACGGAATTAATGACCAGCTTGACCGTACCGGTTATAGCCAATAATCAATTTCGTGGCGTGGTAGGTACTGACCTTAACCTGCCAATCATTCAAAAGCGTGCAGAAAACCTTAAAGCGTCGCTTTACAACGGTAATGCAGAAGTTTATGTAATAAGCCAAAATGGCTTAGTGGTTGCCGCTACTAACGCGACAAGCAAACTCGCTCGTCCTTTTTCCGAGGTATTTGCTGACAAAGCCAAGTCTGAAACATTGCTAAGCGCTAATAAACAAGCAGGGCTTCTTGAAAACGACGGGATGCTCTATGTATCAGAAGATATTGATTTAGACTTAGCTGGTGTGAAGTGGAAAATGATTGTCGGTGTCAGTAAAGCACATGCCATGGCCCCTGTCACATCTCTTGAAACCATGATTTCGACTGCCGTGACTTCGCTATTAACGACTCAATTTATTGTTGCTGTGGTGTGCACGGTAATTGCGCTTGTTTTGGTCTTTTTATTTACGAAAAGTATTATTCAACCCGTGCGACAGGTGGCAGCGCGAATGGAAGAACTCGCTGGCCAAGGTGGTGACCTTACTCAAGATATTCACGTTCATTCTCACGCAGAGCTCATTCAATTAAGCGAAGCGTTTAATCACTTCAAAGAAAGCGTGCGTGAAATGTTAGATCAAGCCAAGCAATCGTGTTCACACGTCATTGAGCAAAGCGGAGAAACACAGGCGCACACGCAGAGCACTAATGAACTAATACAAGTTCAACAAGCGGAAATAGACAGCGTGGTGACCGCCATAACGGAAATGTCGCAAACTGCACAGGAAGTGGCAAGGACGGCTGCAGATGCGGCCAATAATGCAGACAACGCTACCGATTCGGTCAAACAGACAGAAACGGAAATCTCTGAAGCAACACGCTCGGTGGTTGACCTATCGCAAGAAATGCAAAACGCGTCAACAGCAGTGCAAGCCGTTTCTCAGCGTAGTGCAGATATTAAAAAGATACTCGACGTTATTGGTGCTATTGCGGATCAAACCAACCTATTGGCGCTCAACGCGGCCATTGAGGCGGCTCGGGCAGGAGACAACGGTCGCGGATTTAGTGTGGTTGCTGACGAAGTACGCTCTCTCGCCTCTAAAACGGCAGAGTCTGTAGAGGAAATTGGCAATGTAATAACGGCCCTTCAAGGCGAAGTTGACCATACGGTAGAGACTATCTACTCAGGTAGTCAAAAAGCCAATGATGCATCTCATCGCTCGCAGTCTGCACTCGATAAAATGCAAACTACCGTACTTCAAATCGGTGAAATTAGCGAACGCATGACACAGATGGCTGCAGCTGCAGAAGAGCAAAGCCAGGTTAGCGAGGAGTTAAACAGAAACATGGTGGTGATTGGTAACGCCACGTCTGAAGTTGCAACCAACTCAGAAGCATCAGCGGCTAGCTCAAAGGCTATAAACAACGCAGTCAGTAAATTAGCAGCGCTTCTTGCAAAACTCAAAACGCATCAATAGCACACAACATTGCTACTAAGGCCCGTATGAACACTTTTCATACGGGCCTTTTTATTAATAGCAGCCTTGTTTTAGTCAGTTCAGTTGGTTTTACGGGTTAAGCAATACTGGCGTGCCAAGGCCCAGCGCTTCTAAGCGTTTAAACTGTGTCGCTTTATCCCCTACAACTAGGTAAATCATTTTACCTGGGTGTACGTAAGCGTTGTACAGGCGCTTTACGTCGTCTACTGTTAGCGCTTTTACTTCTGCCTGCTGCTGTAGTACGTAGTCGTTAGGTAACCCAATATCACTTATTTCATCTACCATATTCAACTTTGCCCCGAGTGTCTCAAAAGCACGCGCACCAGATTTCAATGTGAATCCTTTCGTAACCTCAAGATCTTCACTTGAATACCCGTTGCCGTATGAAAGCAAAATATCTTGTATAGCCTGTGTCGCTTCTAAAGTTACATTCGAACGCACTGCACTTTTTATAATAAATTCACCGGTATACTGGTCGCTTGAAAACGATGAACGAATACCATAGGTGTAGCCCTTGTTCTCACGCAGTTCTTGCATCAGTTGTGAAGCGAAGCCACCGCCTCCTAAACGGTAATTCATCACGCTGGCCAGATAGGCATCACTGTGCGTCGCTTTAGGGCCGGCATGACCAAAATACAAAACAGACTGCTTGGCATCCGGTACGTCATAGAAAAATAATTGAGACGTTTCAGGTAAAGATGGCTCTGAAACGTTCGGAAGCGATACCTTTTTCGGTACCCAAGCACTATTTAGCGTAACTAATGCCTGTTTAACGGCTGACGGCTCGATATCGCCCACCACATGAAACTTAGCTAAAGATGGGGAAATATTTTTCCAGTAAAAAGCCTTAACGTCATCGAGGCTGATGGCCGTGACACTTTCCTTTTCACCCAGCGGGGTCTGCGCGAACGGATGTGCGTTACCGTAAAGCAGCGCTTTAAATTCTGCCGCAGCAATGGCATTTGGGTTGGCCTTAATTTGCTCAATTTGATTAATTACATCGTCTTTGGCAAGTGCAAACTCTGCTTCATCAAAGCGAGGCGAGAGCAATACTTCAGTAACAAGCGCCATTAGCGCATCGTAATGCTTAGACAGTACCGAGCCGCTAATTGTTACTGCCGTTTCCGATGCATTCGTTTCAAGAGTGGCGCCTAAAAGCTGTATTTCCTGTTCTAACTGCTTTGGTGTTTTCGTTGCCGTTCCCTTAAGTAAAAGTTCTGCTAATAAGTTAGCTGTGCCTGCTTTTCCTGCTGGGTCGAGCAGCATTCCACCATCGAGTTTTATTTCAAAAGCCACTAACGGCACTTCGTCATTTGAAATACCGGCTATATCAATGCCAGATGACAAGGTGCTTTGCCATACTTGTGGCGGCGTAACCTCTATACTCGCTCCATAAGCAGGCTCTTTTGCTCTATCAAAGGAGGAAGGCGTACGCTCATAGTCAGCAGCAATTGATGCATCAAACGCCTCTTCTGCACCTTCAACGATTAATTCTTCAACCACGTTAGCTTTTGTTGACCCGGCAAGAACAAGTTCCTTATTGCCTTTAGGTACAAAACTAGAGGCGACATAAGGCTTGTCTTTAAGATAGGTGCGATATACACGCATTACATCGTCTTGTGAAACACCTAGAATTTTTTTGACGTCTTGGCTGATAAAAGCCGCGTTTCCCGCAAAGATTTCGTACTGTGCAAGCTGAAAGCCTTTTCCTAACACACTAGAAAGCCCTTGATAGAATTCGGTTTCCTGCCCCGCTTTAATGCTCGCAAGGTCTTCAGGTGCAATACCCTCTTTCTCAAAACGCGCAAATGCTTCTTCAATGCCTGCATATACTGCATTTAAATCAACGCCATTAAATGCCATGACCTGAAGCTGTAGCTGCCCCGCTAATTCTGCATCGTAACCATAAAGATAAAGGTTACTGGTGAGTTTTTTCTCATCAATAAGTACTTTGTTTAACGGCGCGTTTTTACCTTCGCTTAGATATTGAGAAAGCACCTGAAGCGCGTAGTAGTCGTCGTGGTACTGGGGAACCGTGGGCCAAACCATGGTAAGCAAAGGTGCTTGAGCAAAGTTATCGATATGGAAGCGTTTGACTGTTTCATCTAACTTTGCTGGCTGGGTTGCAAGTTTAGGAATTGTTTCTCCCGCCGGTATTTCAGCGAAATACTTTTTAACCCAAGACTTTGTTTGTGCAACATCGATATCCCCCGCGATGGTTAACACCACATTATTTGGTACATACCATGTATTGAAAAACGCTTTAACATCGGCAAGCGTTGCATTTTGAAGGTCGTCTAACGACCCTATTACCTGCCAACTGTATGGATGCCCAGCTGGGTACAAGTTTTTGTCGATGACATACTGGTTGTGTCCGTAGGCGCGATTATCTACGCGTTGACGTTTTTCGTTTTTCACCACCTGCTTTTCTTTCGCAAGCACGGGGTCTGTTACCGTATTAATAAAGAAGCCTAATTTGTCAGCTTCAGCCCAAATCATTTTTTCCAACGCATCGATAGGTACAGTTTGATAATAATTCGTGCTGTCTCGGCTTGTTGAGCCATTCGCCCCTGAACCTCCAATACGGGCACTGAGCTTATCAAGCCCGCCTTTACCTAAGTTTTCAGATTCTAAGAAAAGGAGATGTTCAAACAGATGCGCAAACCCCGTGCGACCCTCTTTCTCCCTTGCTGAGCCCACGTGTGCAGTCAGTGCCACCGCGGCGACAGGGTCAGACCTATCTACGTGTAGCAACACGGTTAGCCCATTTTCTAGCGTAAAGCGTTCATACTCTACATTGAACGAGGACGCGCCCTTGTTAACGGTTTGAGACGCTGATAGTGAGGCTGCTTGTGTGTTGAGGGCAGGCTTGCCGCTGTAAGTGCAACCTATCGAGATTGCACTTAACGCCATAACAGCAACGGCATTACACATTCGCGTTCGTTTGAATGTTTTGAGCATGGTTCTTAATCTTCGCTAATTAAAAGACGTAACAAGTACCACAAGCGCACAGTGAGCGCTACGGCATTCCCTATCCCTCATCATTTGTTTTGCACTAATAGCATTTGAAGCGTTGGCAGAAACCTCTCAAATTAGCAATTTAAGCACATGATTTTTAATATATTTATAAGTAAGTACAACAAGCGAAAACGAAACTTTTTGTAGTGGACCCGACCACTTTTCGACACAGTTAGTTACATTTTCCCCATCGCAATGTTGAACGAACTGATTAGATTTATATCTGCACCTGTTACAAGAGATTGTCAAAGGGCACTGGCGACCTTTACATGCGTTCATTTTCCCGGCAGTGAAACGCTGGTCAGATCTGTAAAAATAGCCGCTGTTGAGCGGCGGATAAAAATGTAGAGGTACTACACGATAACTTAAATATTACAATTCATACGACTGTACAAGCGTGTATATCCCACACTCCCTTCTATCCATAACACCCACAAAAATACACTAAGCCATTGATTATATGAAATTTTAACTTCTTATTAATTACTCAAACAAAAAGAATATCATACGATTAAGTAAGAGACGGTTTACACACTTTGTAACCAAGTGTCACATATTTCGCATATTCCCCTATTGCAACTTTAGTATGAGGAGTGCTATTGATAAATCTGCAACAAATAGTGTTGCCGAAACACACAACAAGTAAAATGGATAATAAGGAAATGACAATGAAACAAGGTCGTAAAGTAAGTGCTATAGCAGTGGGATTAGCGCTTGCAGGAATTACCTCACTAAGCCCAGTGCATGCACAACAAGCTGACGAAGAAGCAGCGAACCTTGAACGAATTGCAGTAACCGGCTCTCGCATTAAACGCACAGATATGGAAGGTCCCTCTCCTATTCAGTCAATTGACGCCACAATGATTGAAGGCATGGGCTATGAAAACCTTCAGCAACTATTAGAAAGAATGCCCGCTACCGGCGCAGGTACTTTCTCAACACGTAACAATAGCCAAGACTCAACCGCTAACGGCGCAGCAGCCGTATCGCTTCGAGGTATGGGGCCAGATGCAACGCTAGTGCTTATTAACGGTCGCCGAGTAGCAATCAGCGCGTTTGCAGAAAGTATCACTAACTCATTCGTTGATATTAACTCTATCCCGGTATCAGCCATTGAGCGCATTGATATTCTAAAGGACGGCGCCTCGGCTATTTATGGCTCAGATGCGGTTGCGGGTGTAGTAAACGTAGTACTTAAAAAAGACTATGAAGGTCTAGAGATCAATGCAGGCTACGGCGGCACAACAGGCCCTAGTTACGATGAAACCACAGCAAGCATTTTGTGGGGTTCGCAAAGCGAGAAAAGCAGTGCCACTGTTATTATCGACTATTTCAATAACAGCACCCTAGGAGCTGACGAAATGGGTCGCTTCGGTACAGCAAACCAATCGCCTTACGGCGGCATGGATTTTCGCTCATCACGTGGGTACCCGGGTTATTTTTATGTTGATGGCGTAAAAACTATCGACCCAGACTGCCCGGAAGATAGCGCCACAGCGTCTGGTAGTTGTTTATTCGACTACGGCCCGTTTGGTTTAACGATTCCAGCCTCTGAGCGCGTAGGCTTTATCGGTCAATTCGACTATAAAATTGGCGATGAAACTACCGCGTTTATGGAAGTTGCTATGCAGCACAATACGTCTGAAGCAGGCGGTGCAGCAACGCCGCTTGACGAAGACGCAGGCTTGACAGTTCCAGGCACTCACCCTGATAACCCTTTCGGACAAGACATTGAAATAGGTCGCTATCGTCCTGTGGATGCTGGCGCTCGCCGTTGGGATATTGAGTCAGACACCCTTCGATTAGTCGCAGGTTTACGCGGTACGTTTAACGACTACGACTGGGAAGCGTCGGTTCAAAAAGGTCGCAGCCGTTCAGAGCAAAGCGGTGACCAATCGCAAGGTTGGGTTCGCGTTGATTGGCTACAAGAGCAAATTGATCTTGGCAACTACAACCCCTTTGGCGGCGTAACTAACCCTCAAAGCGTAATTGACGAAATTACGACCAGCCTAGTGCGTCGTGGTGAATCGCGCATGACCAGTGTTGATGCGCATATCACGGGCGAAGCGTTTGATTTTGGCGATGATGTCGTCATGATGGCGGCGGGTGTTGAATACCGTGAAGAGCAAGTGTCTGACGTTCCAGACGTTCAGTTCCAACGCGGTCTGATCTTTGGTACTGAGTCAGTATCAGCTTCAGCAGAACGCGATCAGTACGCAGCATATTTAGAGCTTTCAATTCCTTTGGCTGAAGAGCTAGAGCTACAGCTTGCAGGCCGTTACGACCACTACAGCGACTTTGGCAGCACGACTAACCCTAAAATTGCGTTACGTTGGGCACCAAGCGATGAAGTTACGGTTCGCGGTTCATGGGCGCAAGGCTTTAGAGCGCCTTCGCTTGCACAAGTGGGTTTAGGCCCATCACAGAAAAGCGTATTCTTTGTTGATCAATACCGCTGTCAAGCAACAGGTCAAGACTGTGAATCATTGGATTACAACATCGAGTTTGCGGGTAACCCTAATCTAGATGCAGAAGAATCAGAGTCATGGAACGTGGGCGTAATCTATGCGCCTATTCAAGAACTGGGCCTAAGCATCGACGTGTGGAGTATTACTCAAGATAACAAAATTGACGAACAGCAATTTGGTTTGGTTTACGACGCTGAGTGTAATAACCAGGACAGCACAATCTGTGTACGTCTAGACCCACAACAGGGTGAGTCGCTAGGTGTTATCCAGAAGATATTTAACACTTACCAAAACGTATCGTCACAAAAAGCCTCGGGTGTTGATTTCAGCGCTAATTACAGCATGGAACTACAAGAGTACGGCAACGTGCGCTTCAACCTAGATTGGTCTTACATGAACGAGTTTGAAAAAGACGGTCTAGAGTATACGGGCGAATACGGTTACCCAGAGCACCGCTGGTTGTTTGGTACAACGTGGTCGAAAGGCGCGTTTGATGCCAATTTAAACATCAGCTTTATTGGGGAGTTTGAAGACACCCCTGATATCGACTTCGACGGTGTATTAGATTTTGAAGAAAATACCTCTAGAACCGTGGATTCTCAAATGCTGGTAGACCTTCAGTTTGGTTACAACTACAGCGATAACCTTCGCCTAGTGATTGGTTCTAACAACTTGCTAGATGAAGAGCCGCCGTTTGCAATCGGTAACGGCGATAGCGACCTTTATGGTTATGTTGGCAGCGTACACAACCCGCGTGGCCGCTTTGTTTACTCTAAACTAACTTACCGCTTCTAAAAGTAGCTAAAACGACAAAGCCCTCAATGCATTTAATATGCATCGAGGGCTTTTTTATTTGCGTTGTTGAATGAACGTTTAAGATACAGATATTCAAAAAGGTACCTCTTTGCTGACGAAAACACTATATCTATAAAAATTAGAAAAAAGACCTGTTCTCTATACCTGATTATCGAATATTGCTAACTATGCGTTTGTATGAAAAATTACTCGAACCACCAACTATTTAGCGTTAACCATAAAAAATGCCAGCTAAGCTGGCATTATCTCTTTATAAGCTTTCGCTTCAACGACCTTGGGTTTACATGCCAAAGTGGATAAGTATTAAATTACCGACCGCAGCACAAAGCATTGCCAAAAAGGTAAGAATCATGCCCGTAAAGCGCTGCCAGCTAACGCCAGAGTGGCGACCTAGCCCGTAAGCATGCAAAGCACGCCCAAACAGTAGCGCGCTGCCGAGGGCATGTACGGCCCAGATTTGGCCGGTGTTTGCTTCGAAACACGCGATCATAATAAGCGTAATAGGTACGTATTCGCTAAAATTGCCATGGGCTCTGGCTAAGCGACTGAGATCTTCATGACCACCATCGCCAATGCCCACTTGGTGTCGACGTCTGGCACCAATGACTAAAAACGATAAATACAGGTAGCAAATACCCAGTAAGCTGGCGTAAAACGCCGTGATTGGCAAAACCATGGTCTACTCCACATGTTATAGTTATATCGCGTTGCGTTAATCTGCGCATGTCTTCTCATAGCATCAAAAGACATTAAACGTTATCCGCTAATAAGTTACAAGCAACAAAAAAGGCCGCACAAGCGACCTTTTATAAACGTTGTTAGTGATTAACCTAAACGCTCTGCAAGTTCAGCACTTACTTCTTCAACTGGGCGAGTACCATCTAGCTTGTGGTATTCACAGTTTCCGGCTTCGGCTTCAGCACTGTAATAATTTACTAACGGCTTTGTTTGCTCGTGATAAATCGCTAAGCGCTTGCGTACCGTTTCTTCTTTGTCGTCATCACGCACGATGAGGTCGTCACCCGTCTCGTTGTCTTTACCTTCCACTTTCGGTGGGTTGTAAACCACATGATATACGCGGCCAGAGGCGGGATGTACGCGACGGCCACCCATACGCTCAACAATAACGTCATCCGGCACATCGAACTCAATACAATGATCAACAGAAACACCTGCTTCTTTCATTGCATCAGCTTGTGGGATAGTACGAGGGAAGCCATCTAGCAAGAAACCGTCTTTACAGTCGTCTTGTGCGATACGCTCTTTCACTAGGCCAATTATGATTTCATCAGACACTAGCTTGCCTTCGTCCATTACACGCTTAGCTTCAAGACCTAACTCTGTGCCTGCTTTAATTGCAGCACGAAGCATATCGCCCGTTGAAATTTGTGGAATGCCATATTTGCCCATTAAGAACTGAGCTTGTGTGCCCTTACCCGCGCCAGGAGCGCCGAGAAGAATGATTCGCATGAGTGCGTTCTCCGCTTATGATTTTTGAACTTTTTACTTCGGGCACTTTACACATTCAGCACTAGAGTGACAAGTGTAAGGCGTACCCAAAAGTTAATCTTAAGACTAATGGCGAATATATGTTCAGCTTATAGGCGCTTTTGCTTTTTTATACCTATAGCTTAATGTTCACCCCTTACTTATTCATCGTCGCTCAGAATAAAAGAACGCGCCTGAATTTGATTAACTCGAATGATTAAACCACTAAAATATAGCATAACGAAAACAGTAAACTTACTTTTGTTAGCCTTATAAATAGAAAAACGGGCATTACGCCCGTTTTTATTGATTAAACTGTGGTTTTAACCGGTTATTTTGCCAACTTCATTAACAATGTGTTCAAGTTCTGAACAAAGGTAGAAGGGTCTTTCAGACTGCCTTGTTCTGACAGTGATGCCTGGTCAAATAACACGCCAACCCACTGATTGAACAACTCTTCATCTTGGGTATCTGCTAGCAATTTAACTAAGCTGTGCTCAGGGTTAAGTTCAAAGTGATACTTCACGTCTGGCACAGTCTGACCCGCAGCTTGCATAAGCTTCATCATCTGCGTTGTCATGCCGTTATCATCGGCAACAATAACCGCCGGAGAATCTGTTAGGCGGTGCGTGAACTTCACGTCAACTACCTTATCACCTAGCGCAGCTTTCGCTCTTTCAAGTACGCCTTCTACTTCTTTTTCTGCTTCTTCTTGCGCTTTCTTAGACTCTTCGTCCTCTAAGTCGCCTAAATCTAGGTTTCCTTTCGCAATTGAAACAAATTGCTTCTCGTTAAATTCAGTCAGGTGAGACATTAACCATTCGTCAATGCGCTCGCCCATTAGCAGTACTTCAATTCCTTTCTTGCGGAAAATTTCAAGGTGCGGGCTAGATTTAGCGGCCTGCAGACTGTCTGCAGTTACATAGTAAATCTTGTCCTGACCCTCTTTCATCCGCTCGATGTAATCGGCGAGTGAAACGGTTTGAGCGTCAGACTCATCGTGGGTCGATGAGAAGCGCAGTAGGCCCGCAATTTTTTCGCGATTACTAAAGTCTTCTGCTGGACCTTCCTTAAGCACGTTACCAAACTCGTTCCAGAACGACTGATACTTATCGCTGTCGTTCTTCGCCATTTTCTCAAGCATTTGTAGCACACGCTTAGTGCAACCTTGACGCAGCGCTTGCGTGATCTTGTTATCTTGAAGAATTTCACGAGACACGTTAAGTGGAAGGTCGTTGCTGTCTAGTAAACCTTTTACAAAGCGCAGGTAGGTTGGCATGAACTGCTCTGCGTCATCCATAATGAAAACGCGCTGAACGTAAAGCTTAAGACCGTGGTTTTGATCGCGGTTCCACATGTCAAATGGCGCTTTAGAAGGGATGTACAATAAGCTCGTGTACTCGGTTTTACCTTCTACTTTATTATGTGCCCATGCTAGCGGGTCTGCAAAGTCGTGAGAAATATGCTTGTAAAACTCATTGTACTCTTCATCAGTAATCTCTGACTTTTCACGAGTCCATAGTGCGGTAGCCTTGTTAACCACTTCCCACTCGCCAGGCTGCGCTTCAATTTTCTCGCCATCTGGGCCTTCACTTTCAGGCACCTCATCTTTCCACATTTGTACAGGAATGCTGATGTGGTCTGAGTATTTGCTTACAATAGAGCGCAAACGCCATGTATCGGCAAATTCTTTTTCATCCTCGCGTAGATGAAGCGTAATCTCGGTACCGCGAGTAGGCTTGTTGATTTCAGCAATAGTGAATTCACCTTCACCGTCTGAAATCCATTCTACGCCTGCCGCTGCGTCAGCGCCCGCCGCACGGGTGCGCACGGTCACTTTATCTGCAACGATAAACGCTGAGTAGAAACCTACACCGAACTGACCGATAAGCTGCGAGTCTTTCGCACTATCGCCAGACAGTTTGCTAAAGAAGTCTTTAGTGCCTGATTTTGCAATGGTACCAAGGTTGGCAATGACTTCATCGCGAGTCATACCAATACCGTTGTCTGTAATGGTCACTGTGTTAGCTTCTTTATCTACGCTTAACTTAACGCATAGGTCGCCATCATTTTCGTACAGGCTATCGTTTTCTAGCGCGCGAAAGCGAAGCTTATCTGCTGCATCTGCCGCATTTGACACGAGTTCACGTAGAAAAATTTCTTTGTTTGAATACAAAGAGTGAATCATCAGATGAAGAAGCTGTTTTACTTCTGTTTGAAAACCGTGAGTTTCTTTGTGGGCTGCTTCAGCCATAATCCAATATCTCCTCGTTGAATGGATCACGTTAACTGATAAACAGGTAAGGACGCTCAGCGCATTTTTCAACGTTTAGAACGAAAATTTATTTTATATGAGAGCGTTTTTTTGAAGGTAACGAGGCGGCGCAGAAATAATACACCGCAATTAAGGGCTTGATACGTTACTGTTACTGAGGTGCTAATTACGCGAAAACCATGCGCAACAAATTATAATTTGCGACGGCCTGAAAATGCATGAGTAAGGGTGTTGCCATCGATATACTCTAACTCCCCCCCAACAGGCACACCGTGGGCTATACGAGAGGCATCCACGTTGTGACTGGCGCACAACTGGGCAATATAATGCGCCGTGGCTTCTCCCTCAACCGTTGGGTTTGTAGCAAGAATGACCTCGTTAATGCCACCCGCGCTAAGGCGCGCTTCAAGTTCAGTTAATCCTATTTCTTCAGGCCCCACGCCATCGATAGGCGATAGATGCCCCATCAGCACGAAATACTGGCCTTTGTAGCTCAACGTTTGCTCGATAGCTAACACATCTTGAGGGCTTTCCACGATACACAGTAAGCCACTAGCCTCTCTCTCTGGGTGACGGCATATTTCGCAAAGCTCATCTTCGGTAAACGTTCTACAGCGCTTACAGTGATGTATGTGCTCCATGGCATTGTGCAAAACGTTACTGAGATCGATAGCACCTGTACGGTTTCGTTCCAAAAGGTGGAACGCCATTCTCTGGGCGCTTTTATTCCCAACGCCAGGGAGGCAGGTTAGTGCCTGGATTAATTCTGATAGTAACGGGCTAAACTTCATATTTTCTACTGCTTAGGTGCTTCTTTGACGCTTTGTGGGCTTTCGCGGTATTTAATCACGTTCCGCTTTGCTTGGTCGAGTTTAACTTCGTAAATATTACCACCAAATAACCCTTTGTACTCTTCATCGGTGAACACCAGAGTATTGTCATCATAGAATGTTACTGCTTCTTTTTGCGTCACCACACCAAGGTCTATGCGTGATACATCGCCACTGAAGAAATTATCACCCTCAAAGTTCTCAAATAACCATAAACTGGTTGAGTCAAGAAGTACCAGCTTAGTTCTATCTGGGCTTATTGCCGCTGAGGTTATCCAACATAACTTTTCTAGTGTGGTACAGGTTTTGAATTCCCCGATGAGCTGGGCATCGAAATTAGCGGCGTGATCACCAACTTTATAAAGCTTGGTAATGCCGTCAAAGGGCTGTGTTCTGTTTTTCGTGAACAAATAAAGGTTGCGTTTATATTCAACAAACGCCTCTAAATCGTAATTTTTATCTTCAGGTTTAACTTTCCCATCACCCATTTTGGGGTAAGTAAACTTAATAATCTCCGCTTCCGTGGTGTCGGTTTTAATATCGATTGGGTTTTCTATTTTGTAAATAGTAAGCCAGCGGCGCTTGTTGTCGTTATTACCAAAATCACCGAGAAAAAAGTGGCCAAAACTATTTTGCGTCATGTCCTCCCAATCCACATTTTTAGCATTTGTCACAGTCACTTCTCTTTCAATCGTGCCGTCTTTGTTAAGCATGTATAAGACGGGGCCGTCGCCACTGTCGTTTATTGCCCAAAGTCTTTTGTATTTGTCGAATTCAATACCGGAAATCTCTTTAAGTTTTGGGTCGACCGTCACTGTTTTCATTCTGAACAGTTCGTGAATACTCATGAAAAATAGCACGGCGGCAACGGGAAGTAGTATAACCGTGGTGATAACTAAGCCTTTCCTTAGCACTACAAAAGCCTCTAGATAATAATTGAGTTAACGTTTTCCCTTCGCTCAAAAATAATGTTAGTTGAAAAGTAAGCTAGGGATAGGGAGTAAATAATATAACGAACCATGTGATAATAAAGACCATTTTCACACGAAGCGCATTTTAGTGCGATAGGTATCGTTGCGTCGATACAATTATTGAACATAATGAAAGCGTGTAATATTTAAACACCTACACTAGTGCTAGGCGCCCTCCCCGAAAGCTAAATCTACGCATACTATTTGGGCTCACCGGCCCCATACATTACCTTAAACCTTAAAGCCAAAAGACCGAATAGACTGCTTAAGTAGTTTCGTATCGACGGGCTTGGTTAGAATATCAACATGAAGGAGCTCTTCAGGTAGCTCAATTGCCGCGCCGTAGCCGGTGATAAAAACAAAAGGAATCGACTGTTTTTCGATTTCAACGCCGAGCTGAAAGGTATTTTCATGACCAAGATGCACGTCCAAAAACATCATGGAAGGCTTATTTTTTGCCAGTGCCGCCCTAGCCGAACTGACGTCGCCAAATATTTCAATTCCCTCAATGCCCAGTTGCTGTAAATGCTTTTTAATATCTAAAGAGATAAGCAAGTTATCTTCAACAATGTAGGCCGTAGTGAGCGGCACATTTTCTTTAACAGTACTCCCCTCCTGCAAGATTCTCTTGTTGCTAAGCGTTTGCTTAGGATCACTAGCAGCCCCTATTTCGATATACTGTCGAGGGATCACAAACTCTGCTGTCAGCCCCGTAATTTCAGGTTTTAACTCCGCTTGGCCGTTGAGTTCATGAGGAATAACAGATCTAATTACCGTCATGCCGAAACTGTCGTCCCCGAGCCATTGCAATGGCGGCCCGCCACGTTCTTTCCATGAGATGGTACATCCCTTATCATCGAGTTCCCACGTTATTGATACACATCCATCGTTATTTGTCGCACTCAGTGCACCGTATTTCGCGGCGTTAGTAATCATTTCATGAGTGGCTGAATCATTTAGATAATGAGAAGCATTTTTAGACAGATAGGTAACCACGCCAGCGCTATCTAGTATAACCATAAAGCCATGATTTTGGATTTTCCCCAATAGGTGGATTGGCTCTTTATCACACTCGGTGACCAATGAAGATAGTTCGTCGGGATCGCTACTCATAATTACTCAACTGTTTTGAATACTTGTGAAATTATTTGTCTAGGTTTAACAATACCTCAGCATACCTAAATCCTATGGCGAAAATAAACCTTGAAGTAAAGTGCGTGTAAACCTCGCAAAAATACCTACTATTTAAAACATAGACTATTTTTAAGCGTAATAATACGGCTTATGCGATTTTATCTATATGCTTTTGTAAAGCTTGTTTACTTACGTAGACACACCTCAGGTATGGCTTGAAATTTAGGCTTCTGCAATGAGGTGAAGTGGTATTGAATTAAAATAATTTAAGCTAAAAAGGCTCATTAAAATGAAGCGGCGCATGCCTAAAAACTAAAAAAGCCCTGGTAAAAACCAGAGCTTTTTAGCGGGAGTTAGGCCCTATTTGGCCCCATCACTTTGTATGTGACTAAAAGCCAACAAAACGGCGGCTTTTAGCCTAAAACGGCATTTTGAAGCCAGGAGGAAGTGGCATTCCGCCAGTGACATCACCCATCTTCTCTTTGCTGGTCTCTTGAACACGACGAACAGCATCGTTGAACGCTGCCGCAACCAAGTCTTCAACCATATCTTTGTCGTCGTCCATCAACGACTCATCGATATCAACGCGACGAACATTGTGGTTACACGTCATCGTTACTTTAACCATGCCCGCGCCAGCTTCACCAGTAACTTCTAGATTAGCTAAGTCGTCTTGTACTTTCTGCATGCGCTCTTGCATTTGCTGCGCCTGCTTCATGATATTGCCCATTCCACCTTTAAACATAATGTTTGTCTCGCTTCGTTTTGGTGTTAATAATTATGCTATCGCGCTTTAACCGTATCGGTTAGCACTGACCCATCGAAAGTCGATAGCAATGCTTGAATCGTCTCATCGGTTTTAATAACCGAGTGCGCATGCGCGTGTCGCATGGCATGAATTTCTTGCTGTAATGCAAACGGCGTGGATAACGGTTCACCCAACGTAATACTAACTTCTACGTTTTCACCCAGGCCGTGATGAATTGCATCAATTAACTGCTTTTTAGCACTGTCTTTTAATAAATGCGTCTGACTATGGTGAATTTCAAGGGACACGTGATTGCCATTTCGCGAAAATGCCGCATGTAATACCAACTGCTTAAGCAAGCCTGCTACCGGCATTTGCTCAACCAAGTTGCTCCAGTCATCAATTTGACTGGCGTGAGTCAGCTTACTTCCATCGGAAAGATAAGCGTGTAAACTACCCTCATAAGTTGTACTTAAGGGCGTATCAAAATCTAATGCGTCCCTAGTAAATGAACGTTCACCGGCATTTTCACCACGCTCATAAAAGCCGTGTTCCTTGCTCTCGAGTTCATTGGCGCGAGGAACAGGCGTAAGTGACGGCTCAACTGAATGTCCGTCTTGAACTGACTTCCCTGTATCCCAAGGCGGAGCATCTTCTACCTGCGGGTTAGGGTTATAATTTGCGTCACTCTCATCATTTGAAAAAGGCATATCCTCTTCAAAATCATCTAGGGCAAAGGCATCATGACCGGAATCATTGTTATCTGCAAAGTCAGCATTTGTGCTTGCCTGTTCACTACCACCAAGTAATTGTGTATCGCTACCGTCGTTAAGCGCATTGGCACTCTGATGGGCAGTTATACTGTCTTGGCTTTGTTCGGACTCTGGAGCGGCTTGAAGCGTAGGACTGTTAATGGGTTCAGGGCTGTTACTTAGCTCAGGGCTGTTAATCGGCTCAGGGCTGTTAATCGGCTCAGGGCTGTTCTTTTCATCAGCCACTGTGCTAACAGCGTCCGTTTTACTTCTAGTAAACCGCGCTTGTATTTCACTAGCGCTTTGCGTTTTAGCATTAGCCGCACTACTACTTTTTGCGTCAGCATCTTGCGCTTTTTTTTGTTTGAGTTTTTGGCGCAATGCCAGCATATCGGCGGTAGAGGTTAACTGTTCTTCTGCTGACGGCGATGGCTCAACTATACGCTCGCTTTCGGGCGTGTCCAATTCGTAATGGCCACTCTCATCCTGTAGAGGTGGCATGTCATCCATATAAGCGTCTAGCGGTGGTTCATCAAAATATTGAGCAACAGGGCTTGCTTCTTCGTCTTCAACTGATGCATTGCTCTGAGGCTCTTGTGCCTCAGATGCACTGGCGCTGGAAAGATTCGCTTCAAACGCTATATCAGTTTCAGCGGCCGTATTTGTTTGCGTATTAGAAACCGCGGTGGGCTCTTCTTCGTTCGCTACGGTTTCAGCGGGAGCTGATGACGGGAGATCCGTCGACGCATCAGCTATAGGACTCTGTGGCGGTGTCTTAGGTGAAGTAGGTTCATGCTCTGGCTGCGCTTCAATTGGCGCTTCGCCTTGGTCTATCGTTGCAGAAGTTTCGCTTAAAGGCGGTTCCTCCTGCTTACTAACGTTTCCCGGGCCACCACTGGGAGAAGCATGGTTTACAGGTAAATTATGCTCACTCCTCCCGTTTTCTATCTCGTCTACGGTTTCAGCTATTGGCGCGTTTGGTGCAAAGGCCATCATACGCATTAGCGTCATTTCAAACGCGCTTTTACCATCGGCAGCAAAAGGTAAATCTTTTCTGCCTTGCAATGCAATTTGATAAAGTAGCTGTACTTGTTCTGCAGAAATAGTTTTGGCTAATTGAAATATCGCTTTTGCCGACGTGGTTTCAAGCTTGCAGGCTTCTGGCACCCATTGCGTCAACGCAATTTGGTGAAGCAAGCTCGCCAACTCACTATGCACATTGTCATAATCAGGTGCTTGTTCAGCAATGTCGTTAACCAACTGCAAAACCTCGGCAGGGCTTTTATTCACCACCGCATGAATTACTTTCAAAAGCTGGTTTTTGTCCATCAGGCCAAGCATGTCGGTAACAACCGACGCCATTACTTGATTCCCACCCTGAGCAATTGCTTGGTCGGTTAAACTCAGCGCATCACGCATACTGCCCTGTGCCGCCCTAGCCAGCAAAGCCAAAGCAGGCGCCTCAAAAGCAAGCTGCTCTTGCTGAAGTATATGAGTAAGCTGACCGACTATTTGCTCTCGCGACATCGCTTTCAGGTTAAACTGCAAGCATCGCGATAAAATGGTGATGGGGAGTTTTTGTGGATCTGTTGTCGCCAACAAGAACTTTACATGCGGAGGCGGCTCTTCTAGCGTTTTTAACAGCGCATTAAAGCTATGTTTAGAAAGCATGTGTACCTCATCGATAAGGTACACTTTGTAGCGCCCGCGGGTTGGCTTGTATTGTACGTTATCAAGAAGCTCTCGAGTGTCTTCCACTTTGGTTCTTGATGCCGCGTCAATTTCAAGCAAGTCAACGTAATTACCCTGCTCTATTTCTTTACAGGTATTGCATTGACCGCAAGGGTTTGCCCCTTGCCCTTCCTCACAGTTAAGGCTTTTTGAAAAAATACGAGCAATGGTCGTTTTACCAACACCACGCGTACCTGTAAAAAGATAAGCATGGTGTAAACGGTCGTTATCGAGCGCATTTGAAATAGCAGACACTACGTGCTCTTGACCTACAAGTTCACTGAACTTGCCTGGTCGCCACTTCCTTGCCAGTACCTGATAACTCATTATTACGTATTTCGCCCTTGTTGCTGTTTTTGCTTATTGACGTTTATTCGCCTTCAAACTCGCAAATAGAATAACTTTCTATATCAAGCGCTGAAAGCTTTTGTTTACCGCCTAAATCAGGAAGGTTAATAACAAAACCTGCATGATTGATCTCGCCACCTAACGAGCGAATTAACTTGGCAGAGGCAGCGATAGTTCCGCCCGTTGCAAGCAAGTCGTCGATAAGAAGTACTTTATCACCCGGTTCTATGGCGTCTTTATGGATTTCCAATGTATCCATACCATATTCCAGTTCGTAGCTTTCGCTTACTACTTCACGTGGAAGTTTATTGGGTTTCCTTACTGGTACAAAACCAATGCCCATTTCGATGGCCAATGGCGCACCAAAAAGGAACCCGCGTGCTTCGGTACCTGCGATCTTGGTAAAACCCATGCCCTGATACTTTTCTACAAGTAAGGAGATACAGCTACTGAATGCTTTGTGATCTTCTAAAACGCTGGTCACATCTCTAAATAAAATACCTGGCTTTGGATAGTCAGGTACGGTTTTCACTACTGATTTAATATATTCTGCAGTCACAATTATGCCTTGAATGTCTGCGTTATAACCAGAAGGTGAACCAGCCGGCGATGATATGCATCAACGGGAACGCGATTAGAGTTACTAGCGATGCTAGAAAGTACCACTTGTTATAGACTTCTTTGAAATCTGAATTGTTAGCCATTTGCACTACCTAAACAATTTTTGTGAACAAAAAAATGGTGCTAAATGTTAATCGAAAGCAAGCGTGATTGACAGCGCTAATATGATCGATCGCTCACTTTCACACCAGATCCTAGCGAAAGTTTAATGTAAAGCAGGAAAATTTTGCTTATCAGCTAGAAAACGGGAAGTAGTATGCCTTTATTTAGCATGTCTGTGAGTGTCTCATTCATACCATTTTCAAGCACGTTTGAAGGTATTTGCGGAAGTTGCTGGGATAACGCGTTAGCTAATTGGTCTGTTTTCATTCCCTGTTCATTTTGTTCCAGCGTATTGACTAAAATAGCGGTGACCGGATTAACATGGGCAAATTGCACGTTACAGTTACGGTCTCTATAAACGACATAAAATTGTTGTTCTTGAGCCGGTTGCTCGGGAATGTAATCTTCACCTATAAGATGAACCTCAAAATGGTACGCTGCTAGCGAGGCATAAGGCGAAACCCTGACAGCTGTAACAACGTCGTCTTGATTATAAAAATCGGCGTTTTTTTGATTTTTCCTTATGCTGACATCAAGCTCTAACCATTCGTAATGAGCAAGTTCTGCAGCAAAAGTAGGTAAAGCAATATCAAAGCTAGGCTCGGTTGAAAGATACTCAACAAACTCTTTACTGATTTCCGCGAAATACGGCGAACGACACTCGTGCTCAATAAAAAATTGACGCACAATGCCCTCCCATCCTTTCTCGCCATACAGCTTTAATACGATAGATTTTAAAACCGGAAACCCGGTACTAACGAAATTGTCGATATTATTAAAAAATAATGACTGATAGATCTTCATCCGCCGGGTATGGTCTGCATCGCTGCTGTTAAATGTGCGAGGGTCTTTGATCGCATTTACGAATGTATTTTGCGTTGTCAGAAATGATCGCGTCACGCTACACTCCCTTTCGCATCTGCTATACGTGCGGCTTCACACCTTGATTGAATTTGCTTAATCTTTTTCACTTCTGTCAGCAACGCGCTTAGGGGCGGAATGTTAAAATCACGCTCTAGCAACGTCGGAAATACACCATGGGTAAGGTAAGCATACTCCAATAGTTCCCAAACTGGCTCAATGACATCTGCCCCGTGTGTATCAACCTTTAAATCTTCAGCTTCATCATAATGACCAGCAATATGACCATATACAATCTTGTCTGACGGCAAACCCTTTATAAATGTCTTTGCATCGTATTTGTGGTTAATGCTGTTCACGTAAACATTGTTTACATCGAGAAGCATCTGACACCCAGACTCTTTTAAGATACTCGAAGTAAATTCTAGCTCGTCCATTTCTTGGCCAGGCGCAATGTAATAAGAGACATTTTCTAACACTAACGGTCGTTCAATAATATCTTGAACTTGGATAATACGAGATACAACGTGATTAATAGCGTCCTCAGTAAAGGGAATTGGCATTAAATCGTACATGTGACCGTTACCAGAGCAAAAACTTAAGTGCTCACTGTAAAGGTCAATATTATTCGCATCTAAGAAGCGCTTAACGGTTTTTACAAACTCCACATCTAGTTTGTCGCTACTTCCTATAGATAAAGACAAGCCATGGGTAGTGAAAGGTGCCTGTGACGAAGCTTGTTTAAATTGTTCTTGATACCTGCCGCCAAGCGGGATCCAGTTCTCTGGTGCAACTTCCCAGAAATCAACCTCAGATGGCAACGTAGGTAACAACTCTTTTAGCATTTCTCGACGAAACCCAAGACCTGCGCCATAGATGTTTTTCATATCTTCCCCTTAAACCGCGTGGGATTGCAAAATAGCAACATACGTTATTAGACAAAAATGGCCATCATTCGACAGCCATTTTTTGCTAAGCGTAACTCGTACAGCGTTACATCATTCTATTTCGCGCTGCACGATGTTATTTGAGTGGCAATTACATGCTACCGCATTTACCTTCGCCACACTTACCTTCTTTGCCAGCTTTCTTATCGCCGCCACATTTGCCTTCGCCACACTTACCTTCTTTATCGGCTTTTTTGTCGCCGCCACATTTACCTTCGCCGCACTTACCTTCTTTATCGGCTTTCTTGTCGCCGCCACATTTGCCTTCGCCGCACTTACCTTCTTTTTCGGCTTTTTTGTCACCGCCGCACTTGCCTTCTTTTTCGGCTTTTTTGTCACCGCCGCACTTTCCTTCGCCGCACTTGCCTTCTTTTTCAGCTTTATCGCCGCCACATTTACCTTCTGCTGCGAACTGACTATAGCCCGACTCTAGTGCTTGCATACCAAATGGATTAGCGTCTGCTACTGCAACTGTTGACGCCAAAGATCCAATTACAACTGCACCTAATGCTGTTGCTACTGATGATTTTTTGATTTGTTTCATTGATGTACCCTCAATAATTTTAGTCATGTTTGACGTACGGTAAGCACGTGTACTTAAAGAGACCCTGCTGGATTAAAGGATATTTCATAAAATATTAATTTTTTTACAGCTATATTTTATCACATTGATATAAATGGGTTTTACATTAGCAATAATGCATTTCCGTATGTTAATTTACATTTTATTAAAAAAGTAAAGTACAGTGGTAGCGAAAAGTACAGGGTCGTAATAGTGAAGCAGCAATTTTATTTAGGCCAATGGCGTGTTGATGTTTCAAGCAACACGTTATCTCAAGGCAAAACGAAAAAGAGCATTGAGCCTAAAGCAATGGATGTCTTATTGTTACTGTGCCAACAAAAGGGACTTGTTGTCTCCGCCGATGAAATAGTCGCCCAATGTTGGCCGAACGCGCCTATCGGCGACAACCCGGTACATAAAGCAATTACTAACCTTCGCCGTGCGTTAGGCGATAAAGCGGCAGCCCCCTCCTACATTGAAACAATCAGAAAACGTGGTTACCGCGTTGTTGCAGAAGTACAGTTTATTGATGATGAGCAATCAAAAGCCGTCGAAGGCAAATGGGTAGATACCTCCCCCTTTGTTGGGTTGAGCGCGTTTTCTTCTAATGAAAGTCAGGTATTCTTTGGAAGAGACGCCCTGGTCCGCGATTTAATTTCTAAAGCCGCTGAGCTTTTCAATCGCCAGCGGCCATTTATGCTAGTGCTGGGGCCAAGCGGCTCTGGGAAAAGTTCGCTTATTCACGCAGGTTTCTTGCCCAAACTGTTGAGTAAAAAAGGCATAAACGGTATTTATGCCTCTGATCATCTTAGTTTTGATTTAGCTGATATTAATATCGATACCAGTGCATTTACTATCGTTGAAGAAATAGCCATTCGTATGCTTGATTGGGGCAACAACGAAACGGGGCTATTTGATGGGTTCAGTGCTTCAATACTTGCGGAAAAGCTGCTTTCCTCCCCCCAGCAAATAATCGACAGAGTCAAAAGCTGGCTTGACGTGTATGAACCTAATACCACCAACTCTTACTCTTGTTTCGTTATCGTAATTGACAGGTTAGAAGTATTTCTAGCTGATACAACGATAGATGAAAAAGATAAACGCACTATTTTTACTCTTCTCGAAGCGCTTAGCGAGAGCAACCTATTTTTGGTTGTACTGATAAGTAGAAACGATTTCTACCCCCAGATATCAACGTTTGATATTTTAATGAAAAACAAAGGGCGCGGCGCTCACATAGATGTTTCCCCTCCTTCTGTAAGCGAACTTGGTCAAGTCATAAAACTGCCCGCTATCGCCGCCGACCTATCGTGGGAGAAAGATGAAGCAACAAACGCTACATTAGACGATATCATTTTAGGCGATGCTGCATTAGCGCCAAACTGCCTGCCATTGCTACAGTACACACTACAAGAACTCTATTGGCAGCGCGAAGATAAAGTACTAAAGAACAAGACATACCAAGCATTGGGTAAAATTGATGGCGCCATCGGATTCAAGGCAGAATCAACATTTATAAAAATGCCCCACGCCGTTCAAAACGCATTGAGCTCAATACTCCCGCTTATCATCAATTTGTCTGGTAGCAACACCATTACCAGTAAAACAGCCCCGTGGGAAAGTTTAGACAACGAAAATGAACGCTGCTTTGTTGAGCTTATGGTGGAACAGAGATTGTTCGTTTCTTTCTTAAATCAAGGGCGCGCCTGCTTCAAAGTGGCTCACGAAGCAGTATTGAGTAAGTGGGAGCGGGTACAGCAATGGATAATGGAGCATCAAAGCGCGCTATCAGCTAAAGCGGCACTTAATCAACAGACCCAACTATGGATAGAAAATAGTTTTGCAGAGGCTTACCTCATTCCAGCAGGAAAACCGCTTCTAGACGCTAGTGCACTTTTAACTGCAAACTATATTCGCTTAACCAACGAAGAAAAAAAGCTTATAAAACACAGCCAGCGAAAGGTAAGAACGCGAAACCTATTTAAAGGGTTAACCGCCGCGCTATTAGCTACATTAGCGGTGTTATCGTTTGCCGCAATGCTGCACAGTCAACAGTCTCAAGCGTTAGCTGAACGAAAGCGGTTAGAAGCTGAAAATCTAATGGGGTTCATGATCGGCGACTTCGCGGATACCTTACGACGGGTCAAGAGAATGGATTTACTCGAGGGCGTCAGTCAGCATGCTTTAAAATATGTAGCTGAAGCACAGGAAAATAGCGCTGGCTGGCTTAATAGCACGTCCCCAAAACCGAGTTTTGAGCTTCGATTTCAACACGCGCTTTCGCTGCAGGCTATGGCAGAAGTACGTTTTTACCGTGACGATACTGAGCAAGCTTTAATGCTATACGAAGAGGCCGATACACGTTTATTAGAACTTCTTGAAGAAGCGGAACAGCACTTTGAATTGTTAAAAGCGGCGGGCGCAAACGCATTTTGGATTGGCCATATACACAATACGCATAATAACGATGTTGACTCAGCGCAGTCTTATTTTGAGCGATACCTCAAACATAGCGAAACCATGCTTTTTGTTAAACCAGGTGACAGTACAGCAAAACTTGAAGTTGCTTATGCTAAAAGCTCATTGGGGAGTTTAGCCTACGATAAGTATCAATTTGAGCAGGCATCATCGCTTTTTAAAGCATCTCTGGCACTTAAAAAAGAGGTATCTGAAGGCACTGAAAATAGTGAAGACGCTAAGCTGTACGCGACCAATTCTCTTTCATGGATAGCGTCTGCTAACATACATTTAGGGAGATACAAAGACGCCTACACCATCTTTAGTCAAGCAGAGACAGTGTTAAATGAGATAGGACAATCTGATTCTGCCAATGGCTCAATTATCGAAAATCACGTTGCGATTTTAATAAAAGGCCAACTTAGAGAAGTTCTTAGGCCTTAAACAAGCCTATGAGCAAAGCATATCTCAAGCATACGCCTCGATTTTACGCGCCCTTGCACAAGACCCTGAAAATAGCGCTTGGCAGAAAGACAAAGCGACCGTTGAGTCTTATTTGATACAGAGTGAATTACCTTTGAAAGCGTCAGTTGACATTGATGCGCTACTTAGCCAATCGATATCACTGGACATCCCATGGGTAACCAATAGAGTAGCGGAAACCTTACAAATGGATGGTCACTGGCAAAAGGCCAAACCGTCAATCGACTATTTTATTACTTCATTTTCTGACGACGGAATAAGCAACGACATAACTAATTTAGAAAATGCGATAGTAACGCTAAAAAGCTTACTTCTTATTCATAGGCAAAAAAACGAATCTAACGATAAGCAACTCGCTTTAACCTACTGCCAAAAAGCCGCTCAGCGAGCAAACGAACTTATTCGGATGTCAAAACATCCAGATATCATATTAGCGTTTAATTATACAAAACGCTGTCGTCAGATAGATGAGAACCCAAAGATGTCTGTAGATAAATATATCTCACAGCTAACACCAATAAAATACTCTCAATTACAAAAAGGAAATTAAAAATGGCGGGACAAGTTCCGGTTTACGAATTTAACGTATCTGTCGAGAATGAAAAAAGCTCTCCAACTTATGTAATTACAACCAAAGATGGTAAGCCATCATCAGGTAGCGTAAGCGTCAACGAACCCAATACAACCATTATCTACACACTAAATGAGGACTCTGCTCACTTACAGTTTGTAGGGCCGGATATTAGTGGTGATGTTGGCAATAACATCAGTTTTAGTATCGCTAACAATGGTAGTAGCTTGATCCTCGTGGATTCAGACGCAACGATTGGTAATATTTGCATTAAGCTTGTTACAGCGCCTCGCGGAATGGTCTACACGAGTGCAGACCCTGAAGTCATTAACAAAAATAAAACTTGAACACCCCTTGTTTCTCTAGGCCTTCAGTAAGCATACGTGTTAGGACCTAGAGGTAACAAATTTGATCTCTCCCCTGCGCTTTTGCTTGATAAAGAAGCGTATCCGCTGCGTTTAACAGTGACTCTTTACTTTCATAGCGGTGATTTTCATTAGTCGCTACGCCCATACTAACAGTAAGCCTATTATTCGATGAGAAAACAAAGTGTCTTGAACTTAATTGCGCCAAATGCCTTTTAATCCTTATTGCTAAAAGTTGCGCCGTTTGGGCAGAACAATTCGGCAGTACTATTGCAAACTCTTCACCACCATAACGAGCCGCAAGCGTATCTCGATTTGGCATGCTTAAGTCAAGTAGATCACCTATTCGTTTTAGACAACGGTCTCCAGCAATATGCCCATACTCATCGTTGAACAACTTAAAGTGATCTATATCAATAAGAATAAGACTTATCGGTAAATTATTACTATTGCATAGAATCCACTGACCAGTTAGGTATTCTGAAAACTTATGGCGATTTGCTAGGCCAGTCAAAAAATCAGTTTCCGCTTTTTTCTTTAACGTTGCATACTCGGCTTTATGTAGCGTCAAGTCTCGTAAGATACAAATGAATAAAGAGTTGTTGGCTGAAAGCTCTTCCGGAAGAGAGGAAATTGAAATCTCAACACTGACATTATGGTACGGTTTATTTTGTTGTTTGATAACAACTTCAAATGGCGGTGACTCTATAGTTCCGCTCTCAGAACTATCTAAACACTGAATCACGTGGCTTTGCACTTTGCCTGTGTCATCAGAAAAAAAGCTCAGCAAGTTTTCACTTAGTAATACTTCACGTGTCTGACCTATTAGCGCGGACGCATTTGTGTTCACCATCTCAATTGTGCCATTGGCGTTTACTACTATAACCGCTTCGTTTATAAAATTAATCATCCTGCCCAATGAGCTGTCTTTGTAGAAATTGAATAATTTAAGAGGAGAATTTACGGTTTTATTTTTGCTTAACATAGATGACTGCATTCCAAGCTGCCTCCAATAGGCGTTGATTTGCATATAAGACTAACGGCATCTACACATTTATACCTTCCGAACACCTTCTATTGTAAGCTTATGTTTATAATGTGTTTTTTTACTTTAGGAAGTCTATCGAAAGCTCTGCCCACGGTAATTTTTTAACACTACAGTATCCTCACGATTATGGGATCAGAGTACATTAAGCAAAAAATCCCGCCGTTAGGCGAGTTTAGTAGTGCAAAATCGTGACGCTCTTTGTCGCGCTGCTTTTACTATAGTAGCCCGCAAGGAGGACACACAGTAAGTAGCGGGGTCAGAGTACATTTCTCTGATTTAACAGCACTGGGGATAAGGGTATAACTATGTTCTGATATTTAAAGTAATAAAGTACTCTGGCCCCAATTTATTCTTTCTGCCAAACGCAAAAAACCCGCCGTTAGGCGGGTTCTTCTTAATGGGACCTGGCAGTGTCCTACTCTCACATGGGGAAACCCCACACTACCATCGGCGCTAATACGTTTCACTTCTGAGTTCGGAATGGA
>NZ_CACSIG010000026.1:0-31365 GCF_902705815.1 Alteromonas infernus | reverse complement strand
CGGTTCTGTGAGAGGGATGAGGCGGTGACGCCTCACCCTACTCGATATTTTAGAAAATGGACTGCACTTGAGTTTTACGTAAGCACCGCTTTTCAAAGGGCGATGCTAAATAAAATGCTGCTTGTTCCTATCTCTCACACTCCTCCAATTTTTAAAACTAAAAGCAAAAATATAAATAATTCTTTATTTAATATTGTAATGTGTATTTCAAATATATATTATAGAGGCGTAGTGAGTTAGCGCAGTTCAAAACAGGAAGTTGCCTAACTTATTACAAGGCACTTCATGTCTTTTCCATTTTGGATATGGTCGAAACTACTTGGCCACCTCTCAGAGGTGGCGTTTTTTTCTATTTGCCGCTTACATGCATTGATATGTTATAACGTTTGAGGGGTGTAATGAGCAAGAGAGTAACCATGAGCGTGATCGGATTAATAATCAGCTCTCTTGTAAATGCACAAGATACCCCACAATCTCATAATCATCTGCATGAGATCGAACGGGTCCGCGTTACGGGTTCGCCAATGGCACTGAAAGTAGAAGAAACTGCAATAGCCGCGTCTATTTTAAGTGGTAAAAGCAAGTTATGGCATCACAGCCTTTCTTTAGGTGACTCAATTGCACATATGGTCGGAGTAGATACGGTAAGTACAGGCGGGCAAGCGGGAAAGCCAGTGATAAGGGGCTTAACAGGAAACCGCGTGCGAGTGTTGCAAGATAGCGTGCCTCAAGACTTTCAACAGTTTGGAATTAGACATGCACCAACTGTTGATCCGGTTAATGCGTACAGAATAGATGTGGTACGTGGGCCTATGAGTGTTATTTTTGGGTCAGATGCTATGGGGGGGGTCGTTAATGTAATAAGCGCTCAAGTTCCCTTGTACAGCGAATCAATGTTGTCTTCTGCCCTTCTGAGCTTTAAATACGGCACTAATAACGAACAGCTCGGTACGTCTTTACACGCAGAAGGCGGTAAAGCACAGTGGGGGTGGGCATCTTCATATCACCGTGAAAAAGCTGATAACTTTGAAACACCTTCTGCAGATATTAATTCAACGAGTGTCAGCAGCCTCCCTCGCTTTTCAGGCGAAATACCGTTTACTAACTTTGATATTGAAAGTATCAGTTTGGCTAGCGGGTTCGTTACAGATGCTTTCGATTGGACGGTAAGGTACACAGGTTTTTCGAACGAGCAGAATTTTCTTCAACCTAATAATGTGCCAACAGGCCAGCATCTAGACAACAAGAATATCTTGTCTGATATGGCCCTTCACCTTTCTGACCAATGGAATGTTCATTTTATTCTTAATTGGCAGAAGAATGAGCGCGCTGCTGGCACAGGAATATCATTCGAAAAGTTAAGCAACGCCAACAGCGATTTAGACATTGAGTTAGTGCGCACCCAAAGTAAGCTGGTTTTTGAGCATGATTACAGTACAGCGTGGAAAGGTCAATTCGGTGCTGAATACATATACAAAGATCAGACAACCAACGTTGGCACCTTGGTCCCAGATGCCTCGGTAGACTACATAGCCTTATATGCTTACGAGAAGTTTGAAAATGATTTTCTCATTGCCGAATTGGGTGTCCGATGGGACAAAATAGTATTGGAGCCACAGAACGAAAGTCAGCAGTGGGTTGATAACTTTGACCGTAGAGTCTGGAGGGCACTAACCGGATCTATGAGTTTAAGTTGGAAACTCAGTGATAACTGGCTGTTCATTCAGAGAATAGGAAGAGGGTTTAGAGCACCATCTATTTTTGATTTATATGCGGGTGGTGTACATGGTGGTGTTGCGGCTTATCAAACTGGCAACAGCGAACTAGTAGAAGAATACTCGTTCAACAAAGAAGTTGGGTTGAACTACATAAGTCAAAATATACAGGCATCTATCACGTTTTATCAAAATACGTTTCAAGACTACATTTACCAAGCTGATACCGGCACCACGCATCAGCCGTCCGGTTTGCCCCTGTTTGAAATGAGGCAGGGAGACGCCCAAATAGAGGGCGTTGAGATAAGCGCAAACTTCAAAATAACCCAACATATCGACTGGGAGTTTAACGCCAATATTATCAACAGTGAACTAGCTAGTGTTGGTACTGAGCTGCCACTAATGCCAGCAAATAGCTTTTATCAGCGAATTAACTACAGTTTTGGCGAACTATCATTATTTAGCGATATAAATTTGGTTATCGAGCACGAATACAAAAACAACAAGTCGATTGCAGGAAAATTTGAACCCTTTGCTCAGTACGATTTTCTCCCTTTTGGTACCGCATCGACAGAACAATATCATTTGATAAACCTCGGTGCTTCAACACAGTTACAGATAAACAAGCATCCAGTTACGCTTAGCGTAAAAGTAAATAATGTAACTGATGAGGCTTATCGAGACTTTTTAGATACCTACAAGGGCTATGCATTAGGTATGGGTAGGAATATTCAGCTTAGCCTGTCGGCTCAACTTAGGTAATTGACCATGAGCATCACTTTAGCAAACAAAGATGACAGAACCTCACTTCTTATCCTATCGGTAGTGTTAGGTGTAGCGGCAACCGCCTTTTTGGATGCTATGAACTATCTGCAACACATCGTCCTAGATAAGCCACTAACGCGGTATGAATTTATTGGGCGATGGGTTATTTATATGACAGACGGCGTATTTTCCCATGAATCAATTAAAACCGCAGAGCCGCGAAAGGGTGAATTACTGCTGGGGTGGTTTGGCCACTATGCGATTGGCGTCGGGTTTGCGCTTCTTATGCTTGTGTTTACAGGTTTAAGGTGGATTCAAAAACCATCGTTCATGCCGGCTTTTATTGTGGGTTTTGCCACTTGCAGTATTCCTTTTTTCCTTATGTATCCAGGAATGGGATACGGCGTTGCAGGCTTGCATACACCAAACCCTGCCATGCTTCAGTCGAAAGTACTGTTATCCCATTTTATTTTTTCAGTGGGTCTTTATGCCGCAGGCTGGCTTTTAAGCAGGCGGATTCAAGATGCCTGTAATGAATAAAAAGACTTTCACCACACGCACTGTCGCTCGTTTGCGTTAAATAAAACAGCGGAACGTCACTCAGGAGTAAACCATATGAAAACGATACGCCTAAATTCACACCGCTTAGCTTTAAAGTACGGTTTCTTGTTACTGATATTGTCTGTTCAGGCGTTCTCTACAAACGCGTCAGAGCATGAACACAGTCCGAATCACATCTCGCTATTTATCGGCCATACGGATTTTTCTGAACATGGTAACGGTGAAACAGTTGGTATCGATTACGAATACAGAGTTTCACCGTTATTAGGTTTAGGTAGTGTAGTGGAGTACGCATTTGGCTCATTAGATGCACTAACTGTGCTTGCAGTGGCAGATATACATCTCACCGATCAGTTTATTATTCAGGTAGGCCCCGGCTACGAGTACACCTCTGAACATGAGTTCTTTGTTTCACGACTAGGTGCCTTGTATGAATTTCGATATAGCGGGTATACCTTTTCGCCGCAATTTCATTTTGATTACCATGAGGGCGTTGGAAGTTCAAAGGTTGCTGGTTTGGCTGTTGGTTTCGACTTTTAATTTATCCTTTTTGCTTGACGCTTAATACGTTAACAGCGAGACAAGATAATGAACGCATAGGCGCCAACATGCGTTTGATAAAAGGCGCCTCAAGTTTTACGCTCAAGTTAAATCTACATTAAGTGAACGGTAATCAATATTTTTCTGCTCCACAAACGAGGGCACTTCATGAAGTAAAACAATAGATTTTCGTAACACCAGCCAAGGCAATATATGCATAAAGATGCGCTCTGCCATAGCGCTATCTAGGCCATTAAACGGCTCATCCAATACAATAAATTCAGGGTTTCTGAGTAATAAACGCGCTAAACAAATACGCCTTGCCTGCCCACCAGAGACCTTTGCTCCACCTTCACCTAACCAGGTATTCAATCCCTCGGGAAGCGAATCAGCCCACGCTTGTAGCTCTACTAGCGAAAGTACATCGAACACTTTACTGTCTTCTATGTTTTCAAGCCCCAACGTTAAGTTGTAGTACAAACTGCCAGACAGTAATGAAGAGGTTTGCTCTAGATAGGCACAGTGGCGATACAAGCTGTCTGACGAAATATTTTGTACAGATATATTATTTATCATTACGCTAGCGTTCGATTTATCTAACGGTACAAGCTTGAACATAAGCTTCGCCAAGGTTGATTTGCCTGATCCAGAGCGGCCTGTGATAAACAGAGGGGTGCTGTCATTCAAATTAAAACTTATCTTGCGTGACGCACTCGCGGGAATATGTGGGTGATTGCTTACCGTGCATGACACCTCGCTTACTGCCGTAATATCAGTGCTATCGTTATCAAAGCTTTCACTGGCCAATGTTGATAGTCGCTTACTTGCATAGTCGGTTTTTCCCCACGTGCTGAACTGCTCTGGTGTAGTTTGTAATAGTTCAGCGACGCCAACAAACAAAAGTGCCAACATGATAGCTGTTGGCCTCTCAATAACGTGATGGCTTACAGCCCATAGGCTGGCATAAAGAGTAGCTACAAGGGCACTACCAAATATTGAATCGGTTATCATCTGAATTCGAGCAATACGCTTTTGTAAATTATTGTGATGCTGCTCAAATAGCGAGAGTGCCTGGGTAGTATCTTGTGAGTGATAACTCATCAAATGCTGGCTATTGAGCACAAATGCGCCCTTAAGATGGCTAATCAAGGTTTCTCTCGTGTGATTTAAGTGCGAAATGGCTTGCGAGGCGGCGCCTTTGGTTTGTCGTATCGAAAACAGTATAAGAAGCAACCACGCTAGTGTTGAAGCAATAAGAAAAACAATACCAAAATCAAACCAGACAATGCACAAAAACAAACTCACAGTACCTAAAAGAAGGCCTGTGGCAAGGGTTGGAATGGTGTAACGAATTAATATGCTATCAAGGGCATCTAAGTCTGAGGTGAGCCGGCTTAGCCACTCGCTGTCAGACGTTTGCCTTACATCGTGAAGAGGCCTACGGGAGAGCGCATTAAATATCGTGACGCGATATGTCGCAATTAGCCTCAGAATAGTATCGTGATTGTATAGTCTTTCAATATATCGGCCAATGGTCCGACTAAGGGCAAAATAGCGGATCCCAGAGCCCGGCATATACATATCAAGCTTTACAATTAAACCCGCACCTATGGCTATTCCAGCTAACGCCGTGGCAGTAATGAGCCAACCGGAAAGCGCCAGTAACCCCACGCCAGAAAGCATGGTAAAAAACGACCAAAAGAGCCCAATTAGCAGGCGTTTACGCTCATTCTTAAAGATAATTGAAAACCAAAACTTCATATAACCGTTAGGCCTTATTGGTTAAGTCAAAATGATTACTGGTTTTTGCTATAAGGTCGCTGTCATGTGTTGCAACCACTACAAGGGCGCGGCTTTTAAGCTCGTCTAAAACGCCAGTAATTACGAGCCTACTTTTTAAGTCTAAGCTTGCCGTGGGCTCATCAAGTAAAATAAGTTCGGGTGGGTTTAACAGTACTCTCGCTAGCGCAATACGCTGCATTTGTCCTCCAGATAACCCTTGCCCGTGTTCACCGATCACGGTGTCTAGCCCGTTATGATGTGTTAGAAGCTCATCTGACAACTCAAGCTTTTCAAGAACTCTTAACATCTCTTCATCTGATGCGAAGGCGGCGGTGACGGATAAATTATCTCGAACTGTAGCGTTTTTAATCCATGCCTTCTGAGGCAAGTAGGCAATGGAGTTTGCTTCTTTAAGCGCTACTTCAACCCTGCCAGAACCTGGTTGTAAATAGCCTGCAATAGTATTGAGAAGGGTCGTTTTGCCACACCCCGATTCGCCAGAAAAAACCAGCAATCCTCGCCCGGAAAATGAAAGGTTGAGGGCAGGCTTCTTCTGTTTATTGCTGTTGTACCCGATTACGGCGTCTTTTAGCATCAAGCGAGTAACGTCATTTGAAGCGGTAACCTGTCTGGCATCGCTGTCGCCTAATACTGCTTCCTGTTCTTCCAAATGCTGCAGTGAAGACACAATATTACTAGCAGCGCCCACAGCACTAGCTTTATCGTGATAATAAGTGGAAAGATTACGCAAAGGCTTAAAGAACTCAGGTGCAAGCAACAAAATACCAAGCCCTGAAAACAGCGTTAACGACTGTGCTGGCCCCCAATTTATTGCCCCGTAAAGTGAGAAACCAATATAAATAGCAAGGCTTGCTATGGCTACGCTGGTGAAAAACTCCAGTACCGTTGAAGAAAGAAACGCTAGCTTAAGTGTTTTCATAACAACGTTACGATAAGTGTCACCACGCTTAGCAACCTCATCAGACATATTTTTTTGCGCGCCTAAAAGCGCAATGGTTGAAAGGTTCGCTACACGATCAAGAAAATGCCCTGCCAATCGTTGTCTTAATAGCGCGTACTTTTCGTTCACATGTTCAGCACCCATGCCAACTAAAATCATAAAAAGAGGAATAAGTGGGGCTGAAACTAACAAAAGAACAGCACAAAGCCAATTCAAATAGGCGACAGTAACAAGAATGAGGAGGGGCGTTATCACAGCAAGCATTTGTTGAGGCCAGTAACGGGAAAAATAGCCATCGGTAGCTTCAATGTCTTCAATCCACTGCGACGCCAGTGCGCCAGTAGACACGCTTTGTAAAGCGATGGGGCTGGTGCTACTCCATCGCTCAAGCAGTATATTTCTTAGGTTGCTTCTTATGTTGGAACTCGCACCCTGGGCTAGGGAAGTTTGTTTCCATGTGAGCATGGGTTTCACCACACTAACTGCTATTAGTAGCAGCCAATAAGTCGCTAAAGCGTGGATAGGAACTTTGTTTACAAGTACATCCTGCGCAATTAAGGCAACCAACAGCCACTGCACTATCATAAGCACTGACCCTATCGAACCAAAAAACACTGATTGATTCAAAAGGGAGCGTTGGCTGGCTACTTGCTCTTTTAAAAACTGCGCGCCTGATACAGCTTTGTTGTCAGGCGCGCTTCGGGTACTACTAGTCATGATTAATGATAACCAGCGTCGCCTACTTTTCCTCTAAATACCCAATAAGTCCAGCTGGTGTAGGCTAATACAATGGGAATAACAAATAAGAAGCCCAACAACAAGAAAAGTTGTGAATTATAAGAAGACGCGGCGTCGTAAATAGTAAAGTTTGGTGGAACAATGTAAGGCCATTTACTAACTAATAAACCAAGGTAGCTGAACAAGAATATACCCATTGTGGCAACGAAAGGCATACCATCTTGTTGCTTTTTAACCGAACGAAATACTACATAGGCACACCATAATACCAATACCGGAAGTGCCCAAATAATACTAAAACCTTCAAACCATCTGACCATTGCTGTGCTATCTACATAAGGCGTATAGAAAGACACTACACCAAATACAACAAGCAATGCGATAAGCAATTTAGGCGTAATTTTATATGCCCATTGTTGTACCGCACCGTCTGTTTTCATGATAAGCCAAGTGCTGCCAAGAAGCGCATAGCCTACAACAAGACCAAGACCTGTTAATACGGTAAACGGCGTTAACCAATCAAGGGGGCCACCTGAGTAAACAAAACCTTCAGTTTCAAAACCTTGAATGTAAGCGCCTACTACCGCACCCTGTGCAAAAGAGGCAACAAATGAACCTACAGAAAATGACCAGCTCCATAGGTATTTTGACGTTTTTGCTTTAAACCTGAATTCAAATGCAACGCCTCTGAATATGAGGCCAGCCAGCATTAAAAATACGCCAATATAAAGGGCCGGTAAAAAGACTGAGTAAACCAGAGGGAAGGCCGCAAGCAACCCTGCGCCTCCCAAAACAAGCCAAGTCTCGTTGCCATCCCACACAGGGGCGACAGAGTTCATCATTTTATCACGTGCTTGTTCGTCGGGTGCGAAGGGGTACAAAATGCCTTGGCCTAAGTCAAAGCCATCCATTAGCACGTACATCATGATCCCGAAACCAATGATGCCAGCCCAAATTAAGGTCAAATCAAATGTTGGTTCCATTTTTATAAGTCTCCATCAATAGCCACGTGGCCAGCAGAAAATGGGCGAGCTGGACGTTCTACTTCATCCATTTCATGAGAGGCGTTTGCTTTTTCTAGGCCGCCTTTGAACACCTTAAGCAAGTAGTAAATACCAGCGCTGAATACCAAAGCATATACCACTACATATCCAATTAACGAGAACAGTGCCATGCCACCGGTCAGCGAAGGCGTTAACCCTTCTGCATGAGTCATTTGGCCGTATATAAGCCAAGGTGCTCTTCCTGCCTCAGTGACAATCCAGCCTGCCAGTACCGCAAAGAACGGGCTTATGCTCATCAATCTAAGGCCTTGTAAGAAAACGGGCGATGTATAAATTTTGCCGCCTTTCCTGTAGACAAGCCCCCATACGCCGAACAATACCATCAGCAATCCAAGTCCAACCATGACTCTGAACGACCAAAATACGACAAACACAGGAGGTTGTTCCTCTTTAGGTACCGCCTTTAACCCCGGCACTTCACCATCCCAGTCGTGAGTGAGTATGAAGCTGGCTAACTTAGGAATTTTCAATTCAAAATGATTGGTTTGTGCTTCTTTGTCTGGAATAGCAAAAAGCAGTAGAGGAACACCTGTACTTGTCTCCCAGTTACCTTCCATCGCCGCAACTTTTGTAGGCTGGTGTTTCATGGTGTTTAAACCGTGGAAGTCTCCAATAACCGTTTGAAGTGGAGCAAGGAACAATAAGAACCATAACGCTACAGACAGCGCTTTTTTATTCGCTTCTAGTTCACGTTTTTGCAAAATGAACCATGCACTAACGCCTGCTACAACGAGCGCGGCAGTAAGGAATGAAGCTAAGGCCATGTGCGTAAAGCGATATCCGAAAGATGCTGTGAATAGTGCATCAGCCCAAGATTTTACGTGGTAAATGCCGTCGATAAGCTCCAAGCCGTCTGGGGTTTGCAGCAGTGAGTTGGCTGACAATATCCAAAATGAAGAGATAAACGTTCCTGTTGCCACCATGATAGCGGCAAAAAGGTGTACCCCTTGCGGTACTTTTTCTCGACCAAAAAGCAGAACGCCAAGAAACGCCGCTTCTAGGAAGAAAGCAGTAATGACTTCGTAACTTAGCACAGGCCCTAAAAAGTTAGCCGTGGCATACGAGAAGTTACTCCAGTTTGTGCCAAACTGGAACGACATAACAATACCGGAAACCACGCCTATGCCGAAAACAACGGCGAAAACCTGTATCCAAAATTTTGACAAACGTTGCCAAATTGGGTTTTCAGTTTTGAAGTAAAGTGTTTCAAATCCAGCAATAGTACTTGCCAGACCAATCGTAAACACTGGGAATATGGCGTGAAAACACACCACAAATGCGAACTGTATTCTCGACAGTACGAGAGGATCTAATTCCATAATGCTGGCCTCTTTAGAGATAAACGCAACAGGGTTTTTAATTCACCCTATTTAGGACTGATAGCGGTATTTTACGCTCTAACTTCTTAAATGTATATTTTAAATATACATATTAGTTTATGTGTTAACTATATTTAATGTTTTGTTGGGGCTCTCAAAAAGCATAGCTAGCCTGCAGATAGGCGTAACTAGTGAGTCGTTCGCCAGTGACCACTTTTCTGTTTAGATTGGCAAGCGCTATTCCTGACTCAAATTGCACGCTTTCAGCTATTTGGCTTCGAAAACGTAGCTCAGACAGCGTACCTAGAAAGTCACCATTACCGAGCAATTCGCCGTTCAAACGACTTGAAACGCTACTTCGATGTATATCGAACGCACGTACCTGCATAAAAAGGTGATTGCGTTCATTTAATTGAATGTCAGACGAAACGCCCATCGATGCCATATTGCTGCGCGCAAATAAGCCAAAAATACCTGTTGGCCCATACTCGAACCTTCTTGCACCAAACAGTGTGCTGAAACCTTCAAACGAGTCTGTTGACGTGTCATCACCCGATGCAAAATCATAAAACACACTCACGTTAGCTCGATTAAACCTTGAAGATAGCGCTATGTGGAAAAAGTTAGCGCTAATGGGTTGTGATCGATAATCTCCGCGCTGTAAAGCTACTTCGTAATTTATACCTAATTGTTGTGAAAGTTTTATGTTGGCCAGATTACCGAAGGTTTGTCTTTGTGTTCTTTTTAGTGAGTCTTGATCTTGAAGCCCATAAAATTCGACGTCACCAACAGATGTTTTTAGGCTTGCATGAATTCCATAGAAACGCACGTCTGAACTTGATGAGTCAAGTTCCCTATCATTAATGCTTTGATGAATATCTAAAGTAGGCTTTCGGGTAACAGGTAAGGTATAAAACGCTGTAATTGATAGGTTTGATAGAAAGGCATCAATTTTTACGCCGTCGAAGGTATTGAGCGTATTCCTGAATCTATTTCTGGCTATGAGGCGCCTGCTTCCGACGTCCATCGTGAACCGGCCTGCTTTTAACGCAATCGTTTCTAAATTTTCGTCGTCTACTACACCTCGCCAAGACGCAGCGAGTTGGACAGGCTCTAACGCATTAGAATCGTCTGTTCCCACTGGTGTAAACTGACCCTCTTTAAAAATCCGGCTGTCCATGAGTTCAGCCTCAAACTGAAGTGGACCATATTGGTAAGCAGCATGTGTGGATATTCTTGTTACGACTGCATCGTCAGCTGCGTTAGATGCAGGCAATTGATTATTTACGTATTCGTATCTAACCCGAACATTAGTCGTTATTCTAACGCTATGTTCGGGTGTTTTATTTGCTATTACAGTGTTAGGTAAGAATATGAGAACTAAACCCAATGACAGGGTAGAAAGCTTAACTAAAGACATTTTGCTTGAACTGCTGTCTCATCAGGTATCTCAACTGTACCGTGCACATTAATGACTTAATGGCAGCTGTTTACGTTGCCATTCATCCATGCCCCCTGCCACAGAAAACACATACTTATGGCCCATATCAGTTAACGATTTAGCGGCTAACGCGGACCGGCCGCCGGTCTTACAAATTAAGTAAACACTGCGTTGCGCCAAGTCGTTAATTGCGTCCTGTTCCTCGCAATGATGGGCAAGAAGTGGGTGGCTACATATTTTTGCTTCAAGCATGCCTCTAGGGAAATTCACCGAGCCGTTAATGTGGCCGTGTTGGTATTCCTCACTTTCCCTAACATCAATCAAAATAACGTCTGGTTGGGTCAGCGCCACCATTAAATCGTCTACTGTAACTTCCTCAACCGCAGCTTTCACTTCGCTAATAAATACCTTTGGCGTTTTCATCGTTCACCTCACAGTTGATTAATAGGCACTTTGATGTAGCTAACGTTATTGCTTTCTGGTGGTGGTAACTCACCGGCTCTCACGTTAACTTGAATAGAAGGCAAAATAAGTCTGGGCATACTTAACGTCGCATCCCGCGCTTCACGCATTTTTACAAATTCATCCTTTGAAATACCGTCTTTAACGTGAATGTTGTATTCCCGCTGCTCGCCAACTGTCACCTTGCTTTCATGTGTGCGATGTTGAGTTGGGTAATCATGGCAAACGTAGATATTGGTTTCTTCAGGTAATGCCAAAATACGATGTATGGAGTCGTACAGGGTAGTTGCGCTACCACCGGGGAAATCACATCGTGCGGTACCTACGTCCGGCATAAACATAGTGTCACCCACAAATACCGACTCGTTATTAAGTAAATAGGCAATGTCTGCAGGTGTGTGCCCCGGTACATGCATAACCTCAAAGCGCATGTAACCCACTTCAAGAACCTCACCCTCTTCAAACAATCTATCGAATTGAGCACCGTTAGGTAAAAACTCTTTCTCTAAATTAAACAGCGCTTTAAATATTTTTTGTACTTCAGTAATGCGCGCGCCGATACCAATTTTGGCGTTATATTTGCGCTTGAAAAATGGTGCGGCTGATAAGTGATCAGCATGGGCATGGGTTTCCAAAACCCATTCTACTGAAAGCCCTCGTTCATCTACAAAGTCTGCAATTTTCTGTGCACTGGCGGTATGTACGCGGCCCGCGCTGTAGTCAAAATCTAATACCGGGTCGATGATTACCGCTTTTGAAGAAACTTTATCTTCAACTACATAGGTAAAGGTTTCGCTGTCATCGTCTAAGAAAGAAGTAATTTCAATATTCATGGTGATCTCCTAAATTTAGAATTAGGTGGCATGCTTTCATGCCACCAATAAAAGCGTTTCACTTACAGCGCTTTTTTACAGAAGTACCAGTCGACATAGTTGTAGCCCGCAGACTCACGACCTTCGGCGTCTTCGATAGTGTGAGGAGGTGGAACAATAACTTCATCACCAACCTTCCAGTTTTCAGGGGTTGCACAGCTGTTTGCATCGCTGGTTTGTAGTGCTTCAACCAATCTTACGAATTCATTAATTGCTCGGCCATTGCTCATTGGGTAATAAACCATAGCGCGAAGAATACCTTCTGGGTCGATAATGAAAGTTGCACGAACAGCAGACGTGTCGCTTGCGCCAGGTTGAACCATACCGTAAGCCTTCGCTACTTCCATCGACAAATCAGCAATGATTGGGAAAGGAATAGTTACGCCAAACTTCTCTTTAATGTTGCGAACCCAAGCAATGTGCGAATGCGTGCTGTCGATAGAAAGGCCAAGTAGCTCAGTATTAAGTGAAGCAAACTTGTCAGCCGCATTAGCAAAACCGATGAATTCAGTAGTACATACTGGCGTGAAATCAGCAGGGTGAGAGAAAAGTACCAACCACTTGCCTTTGTAATCAGAAAGTGACTTTTGACCGTGCGTTGTCTTAGCACAAAAGTCAGGTGCAGGGCGGTTAAGTTGCGGGAAAGTTACGTTGTTTTGAATTTCTGTCGTCATGATTAAGCTCTCTTTTGTTTAAAGGTGTATTTAATTTACACATTTAATGTATAGTGAGTTATGAGGTTTTTCTAATATATTTTTTTGAATAGCTTCATCGGATTAATCGTTTAATGAAATTAATTAGGAATGAAATGATGACAAAATTTTTAAAAGCACTTGTTGTTGGAGCGCTCTTAGCTAGCGTTTCAGGCCTCGTTGAGGCAAAAGAGACCAACTTGGTTGACGGTCTAGCGGTAGTCATTACATCAGAAAATGAACAGGCTCAGATGATGGCGATGGTGCTATCGCTTCAAACGATAAAGACACATGGGAAAGAGGCACATATTACATTATGTGGTCCTGCGGGTAATTTGGCGCTACGCAGTACTGTAACGAAGCCGATGAAGCCAATGGACGCCTCACCGTCAATGATGCTTAAAAAGTTAATCCAGTTAGGCGCAAAAGTAGAGCTTTGCCCGCTTTATCTTCCTAATAAACCGGGTTCTGACAATGCACTAATAGAAGGAATTACCGTTGCTAAACCCGTTGAGGTTGCAGAGCGCTTACTAAATAGCAATTTTAAGAACTTAACGTACTAGTATAGCGAAATGGAAGCCTTGGCTTATAGTTGCCAGGCTTCCGCTTAATCACTGCTGTTGATAGCTTTTTTTCGTAAGGGGTCTAAGTAATATTGAAGGCTTGCCTCGGACAATTCGCCCATATGGCTGTCAACCAATTTACCGCCGGCATTAAAAAATAAGGTGGTGGGAAGCCCGAAAGCGCCTAACTCTTTTGCTGTGCTGCCAGTAAAATCAAAATATGTATTTTTCAAATCAATTTTTTGTTTGCCCAAAAATTGTCGTACTTTACTCGGCGCTTCTCCCTGATTTACAAAAATATACTCTATGTTTACATCGTTTTTTTGCGCGTATTCCAACATTGGCATTTCTCGCCTACAAGGCGGGCACCACGACGCCCAAAAGTTTATAACGGTAGGCTTGTTATTGTTTAAAACTAACTCGATGGGTGTACCGTCAGCATTGTAAACGTTGATAGTTTCAATCGTTCTTTGATTGCTTAGCATTGAGTTAAAAACAAAAAAAGGGAAAACTGCAACAGCCGTAATAGCTGCCGATTTTATGTATATAGAAAACAGTTGGCTGTACTTTTTGCTTCTAAATAACATGATGCACACCCCTGCAAACCAACCTATTGATTGGTTAAAACCACCGTCTCGTATATCAATTGATGATAGCCAGTCGTGCTGGTACACCTCCCACATGGCAATAACAAACGCGACTCTAGCGGCGAACAACCCTGTAAATAAACTATAAAATAAGGTATCAGTAGCAAACGATTTGTATGATGCCTTGCGAGTGAAAAAAGCAGTTAGCAACCATAGTGAAATAACACTTACTATAGTTAGAAGAGAGTCAACTGTTAGGGCAATTGGGCCTATTGAAATACTCATAAACATAAAAAACAACTTATTGATAATAACGTCGGAAATAGGCCTACACTGATATAGACATTGAAAATTGAGACCGGTTGTAATAATAAACTTAAATAACGGACTGGCTCAGCCTCGCTCAAACCTAGAAGTCTGCTTCTACGCCCGAACTATCGACTCATTCAACAATTGGGTTTGTCTTTATTCAAAGAGCTATGCCGCTTTATCTTCTTGTTGAAGAATATCTTCAAAAAACCAAGCGGCTAGTGCATAGCGCCCTTCAAGTTGAGACTTTGCGTAAACTGCCGATGCTTGTTGTCTAACGGTTTTCTCTTTTGTATTTCTTGCCGCTGCAATTTCTTGCGTGCTTAAGCCTTTTAACATGAATAAGGCTACCTCTTTTTCGCTCGGGGTTAAGCTCCAATCATTGAACTGATTTTCGACCTCGTGCAAGTATTGCGCTTTCACATTTCGCAGCTTGTTATTCATAGAGCTCAATCGTGCAGTGGCGGTATTGAGCTCGGCGAGTAACAGCTTTGTTTTTCGGGTGCGTTTACGCATATCAAAGATAAGATAGACAGCCATCAAACCCGCAAGTAACACAATCATCGATTCTTCGATAATGTGTGAAGTAGGCACATTCAGTGACAAATCGACCATGACATCTCTGAAGTTTAAAAACATGATGAGCAATAAAAGGCTAGTAATTACTTTATCTTTCATTTTCTTTAAAAACAGTAAGTTAGGGCTTTATGGGACATATGTCTAATGACGATGAGACATATAAAGGAGAATACTAGAGGTATTAGTTTCTCTGGCGTCTGCTTATGAATACCCGTTATCTGTTCATCCTTTTAAGTTTTCTCGTGTCGAGCTTATTTTCAATCAGCAGCGTGGCGGCTGAAACGTTAAGTGCTATCACCAACAATACTACACAGCGCTTAAAGCAAATCTATAACGTTAACCCCGAAAAATTGCAGGATAACGTTAAAAGTATCAATCGTTGGTTACAAGGGCCAGCCTCTTTGCAGCTTATTGCACTGCCAAGCAATACACAAGGCGGTACAGATGAATATGAGGTAGGGTGTTTTTTCCCTTTCGGTCACCTGCGGGCAGAGAGCTAGACGCTCAGCAGTTGTCTATTACCAACGCGCTGGATAACCTTCAGGAAACGCGGTTCAGGCTAATGACAAGCGGTTTAATAAGAGAGGCACTGTGGCAGCGTCTCTTTGCAAAAGCCGAAGTAGATGGGCTTTTAAGCAAGCAAGAGTGGATTGCGTCGTTAGACGGTGTAATAGCAAGCTTAGCAAAAACTGGCGAGCTCGACCGTATCGCCTCATTGAGGTGGCAGCAGGAAAAACTTTCACAGCAATTGGCGTTGAAAAAAGCGCAAATGGCGTTAGAGAAGGCGCAGAAACAATACAAACAAGTCACGGGTACTGATGTATTACCAGAGCAAGTGACCGAAGCCCTAGCTGGTGATCTTGAGAACAAACTGCAAACACACCCTGAATTAAGGCTACTTACCCTGAGTCAATCTCAGATTGATATGAACTTGGCGCAGTCTGATCAATCACTTTCTCCTTGGGTGCTAGGCGTTATAGCAAGGCAGCTTAGGGGACCAGCGGGCAATGAGAATCTGCTTGGTGTCAGTATTAATATTCCGCTGCCAATGGGCGAGGGCAACTCTGCAAACAATTATGCCTCATGGAAAGCAACACGCGACGAACTTACCGAAGCATTGGCAGAAACGTACACACGCCTACAAACGCAGCTCAACGACGCATTGCAACAGGTTAACTATCTTACTGAAGCTACAAACAATTTAGAGGAGCAGGTTGAATTGGGTGTAGAGATCGCCGACCTGTACCAACAGCAGGGTAGCGTGTTGCCCAAAACATTTTGGCTAGAGCAACTTATCGCCCAGCAGGAGCTTAAGCTAACGCTGTCTCTCAATCGTCTACGTCGCGCTGAAGCAATATCAAAAGTTAATCAAATCGCAGGAGTTACGCTTTGAAATTATTCACCTTTGTTTTCACAAGTTTGTTTCTGCTGTCAGCTATTGCTCAGACCGAAGTCCCAATCGACAGCCTTGGAAAGTTAAATTTAACCTACGTCAACGCAGCGCCGTCACAAAGCGTGCAAAAGGCGGTATCGACGGGTATTGTAGCGCCTTTTCCGGGCTCCCAATTACACCTTATGGCGCCAATGACGCCGCAGCAGGTGCAATATCTTGTAGCCGATGGCTCAGCCGTAAGCAAAGGGCAGAAGTTAGCTATGCTAAAAGGCAGTGAAGTACATCATTTTACTGAAAATTTAAAAGCAAAAACTGCGTTGCTTCATATCAGCCAAAAACGGTTTAATGCGAACAAGCCCTTATTTGAAGCGAACGCCATATCACAGTCTACCTGGTTTTCTATCGCACAAGCTTATTACGACGCAAAACTTGCCTGGGGGCACTTAGACCATTTTGCTGAAATGTTTGAGTCAGACGAAGATGACGATATCGGATATTTGGTTGCCCCAGAGGCAGGCTTTTTTTTATATGCAAACGGTGAGAAAGACGCGGAAGCAACGCGACTAGGCAGCATAATCAGCAATAGTTCACTCAGAATTAAGACTATGGTAAGCGCTGATGAGGCAAGCCTAATATCAGCAATAGAAACCGCGAGCTGCCAGGTTCAAGTTGCGCGTACAGACGCAATAGTTAACGAGTATCTTACTTCAGTGTGGTCTGAGCCACTGCCTGAAAGCTGCAACCTGAAATTAGGCCAGCGGGCCCAAGTCAGCGGTCACTTTCAGCTTAAAGCTTTGAAAATTCCCGCACAAAGCGTGTTTTACCTGAACGGCCAATCGTCGGTATTCGTGCGTTCTGGTAACGTGCTTAACGTTGTACCCGTGGAGGTAGTTGGGCAAAGTGGATCAGACGCTCTCTTAATCAAAGCAACGCCACAGCTTAATAACCAGCCTGTGCTTTCCTCATCGGTAAGTGCAGTGCAAGGTGTGCTTATTGGACTGGGAGAGATGGAGTGATAGCCCGGATTATACAATTTTCGCTTGTACAGAGGTTGTTTGTACTTGGCGCTTTCATTGGGCTGACTGCTTTTGGAATTAACGCCTGGTTGAATCTGCCTGTCGATGCATTTCCTGATATTTCGCCAACACAAGTTAAGGTCATCATGAAAGCAAATGGCATGACCGCAGAAGAAGTAGAAGCGCAAATAACCCAGCCCATAGAAACCGAGTTGTTAGGTATTCAACATCAGACCATTTTGCGTTCAACCACGAAATACGCCATTACATCCATAACGCTAGATTTTGAACAAGGCACAGATATATATTGGGCCAGGCAGCAAGTAAGCGCACGCTTAGCGAGCGTGGCCGATTTGCTGCCAGCCATTGCCGAAGGCGGGCTCGCGCCTATGAGTACCCCTTTGTCTGAAATGTTTATGTTCACCATTGAAAACCCAAGTCTTTCACTGCAAGAACGCAAGCATATTCTCGATTGGCAAATACGCCCTGTGCTTCGTACCGTAGCCGGCGTTGCCGATGTGAACGTATTAGGCGGGTTTACTCGAACATTTCAGTTTGCGCCCGATTTATCGCGCTTAGTTGCCTATGGGTTTAGTTTAAATCAACTCGAAACAGCTCTGGCCGAAGCTAATATGAATGGAAGCGTTGGGCGAGTGCGAGCAGGCGCCGACTCACTTGTGATCAGAACGCAAAGCCGCGCCACAAGCCTTGGAAGAGCTCGCGGAGTTAGTAGTAGGCAACGTAGGCGGGCAGCCGGTAAGACTGTCTGATCTCGGTACACTCTCCCTTGGCAGCCTTACGCGCTATGGCGGGGTGACCCGAAACGGAGAAGAGACTACTCAAGCGTTAATCGTAGCGCTAAAAGACAGTAACACAGCCAGTGTTGTTGAAGGGGTGATGGAAAAGCTAAAGGCGCTGAAAGCTACGCTGCCAGAGGGGACCGAGCTTAACGTTTTTTACAACCGTAAAACGTTGATCGATACCGCTGTTGGCACCCTTACCAATGCGCTCACACAAGCTGTACTTATCGTTATTGTTGTATTGGCTGTGTTTCTTGGTAATGTGCGTGCGTCTTTCGTGGTTGCGCTGGTTATTCCTATTGTTGTGCTGCTTACGTTTCTTGCTATGAGTATGACGGGCATTACAGCAAACTTGATGAGCCTTGGCGGGTTGGTCATTGCAATTGGTATGCTGGTAGATGCGTCGGTGGTTGTGGTTGAAAATACCCTATCGCAGCTTGGCGCGAATAAACCGTTACCTCGCCTTCATTTGGTATATCGTGCTACCCGCGAGGTGGCGGTACCAGTAATTGCAGGCACCGTTATTGTTATCGTGGTTTTCATGCCCCTTCTAACGTTAACCGGGCTGGAAGGTAAACTGTTTTCACCGGTAGCTACCACCATTGTTTACGCCATGATTGCCTCACTGGTCACTGCATTTAGCCTTATTCCGGTGGTTGCTTCGTTTTTACTTTCGTCCAAAGACGGAGGTGTGCCGGAATATTTGCAATCTCTTCAGTTAGCCTATCGACGCTCTTTAACGTTCGTCCTCAATCACGCTAAATTGACAGGCGTAATGGCACTTAGTTTACTGGTTTTAAGCGGTCTTCTGTTCTCGATAACGGGCAAAACCTTCATGCCGGTTATGGATGAAGGCGATATTATTGTGCAATTTGAAAAGTCGACAACCATATCACTCTCATCATCACTTGAAATAGACAAACAAATAGAGCGCATGCTGTTAGCGTCGTTTCCAGAGATAGAGCAAGTTGTGGCGCGAACTGGCTCAGACGAATTGGGGCTAGATCCCATGAGCTTAAATGAAACCGACGTTTTTATGCAGCTTGCACCTTCAGATACCTGGCGCTTCAGCAATAAGCAAGCGCTGGAAGCGTCCATACGAGAATCGCTTCAGGCATACCCGGGTATAAACGTTGGGTTTACGCAGCCTATACAAATGCGTGTGTCTGAAATGCTAACCGGCACAACAGGAATGGTCGCCATCAAAATTTTTGGCGCTGATATGCAAGCACTGTCGGATATTGCGAATAACGTGGCTAACGTTGTGCGAAAGCAAGAGGGCGCAGTAGACACAAACGCCACGCTAATTGAAGGCGGTGACTTTCTTAGCATTATTCCCAAACCGGGCGTAGCCATGGAATTTGGAATGACTAACGCGGCCCTTTCTCGCTACCTGAAAATGCAGGTTACCGGCATTCAGGTGGGAGAAGTAATAAAGGGAAGAGTGCGTACACCAATCTACTTTGGTGAGTTAGAGCAGGGGCAGGCAGCTATTCTTTCACCAGATGTACTTAACAGCATGATGGTACTTATGCCCTCGGGCCAAGAGCTAGTGCTCTCTGATATCGCGAATATTACCCGCACACAGGGCCCTGCTGTAATTGAACGAGAGAAGGCCATGCGCTTTGCTGTGGTAACCACAAACGTTGAAGGCCGAGATTTGGTGGGGTTTGTTGAATCAACGCAAAAGGCTGTTGGTTCTAGTGTGTCTTTACCATCGGGCTATGCCATAGAGTACGGCGGCGAATTTGAAAACCAAATACGCGCGACGAATAACCTGCTTACGGTAATACCCTTGGTTATCGCAGTTATTGTACTGATACTGTTTACTATTTTTGGTTCGCTAAAACTGGCTGCACTGGTTATGGCTAACGTGCCTTTTGCAGTAATGGGCGGCGTTTACGCACTGTTTATTACCGGCGAATACATTTCAGTTCCAGCTTCAGTGGGCTTTATAGCGCTACTAGGTGTGGCAGTGCTTAACGGCGTGGTAATGGTGTCGCATTACGAATCATTGAAAAGGCAGTCGTTATCGCTATCTGAGCGCGTAGCAAACGGAGCGGTGTCACGTTTACGCCCTATTTTAATGACCGCAACCACAGCAATGTTTGGCTTATTACCTTTGGCGTTTGCATCTGGGCCTGGTGCAGAAATTCAAAAGCCGCTAGCGATAGTCGTCATTGGCGGGTTAATTTCATCAACGCTTATCACATTATATCTTTTACCTATTGGCTATCATTATTTGGAGCGCCGTCAAAATGGATAAATCCCAGCTACTAACGTTGTTTATCGACAAAGAGATGGAAGCTGATGTGGTAGATTGCCTTATTCAGTTTGATGGTGTGAGCGGTTTTACTGTATCCACCTGTTTTGGCTTTAGCCGCGAGAGCGTCCATCTTAACAAGGCCGAACAAGTCGCGGGAGGCCGGCACATGCTGAAAGTAGAGGTAATACATAACAGTGAATACGCGCAAGGGATGTTGCAAGCGTTAAAGGCACTTAATGACCGAAATGCCATACGCTATACCATAACGCCAGTATTTGATGAGGGCCACATAGTTCAAAAAACGCTGTAAGCCGAAACGTGTACTAAAAAAGATACGCCGCTAATGCGGCTTGCGTATAACATTGCAGCGACTAAGCGCGCCTAAACTGCATGCGCATAAAAGTAACCATCGCCACACATACAACACTATTCTGATAAACTGTTTTAAAAGATTACCCGTTTAAAGCTTTAATGCATTATGGCGTCTAGAAAAAGTAAAACAAAGGATCGTGTATGAGTAGTAATACCCGAGATGCAGCCTCATCAAAGGCTAGCACTGAACAGGAAAGCGCATTTAGCGTAATCGACAAGCCTACCTTTTTTGGCTCTCTTATTCTTCTTCTGTCTGTCACTCTTCCCCTTATCATTTGGCCAGACCAAGGGGCACAATGGGTAGCCATCGCCAAAGAATTCGTTACCAGTAAGCTAGGCGTTTTATACCTACTGCTTGGTGTGGGCGCAGGTGGCTTCATGGTGTACATCATGTTTAGCGACATCGGCCAAATAAAACTGGGCGAACCTGAAGAAAAGCCTGAGTTTTCGCCTGTATCCTGGGCTGCCATGCTGTTTTGTGCCGGTATTGGTGCTTCTATTTTTATATTGGTCGATGATTGAGTGGGTGTACTACTACCAAGCACCACCGTTTCACATAGAAGGCGAAACCCCCGAGGCCGCTAAATGGGCCGCGGCCTACGGTATATTCCACTGGGGGCCGTTAGCGTGGGCGATTTATCTTATTCCCGCCGTGCCTATTGCCTACTTTTACTACGTGCGCAACCACAGCGTATTAAAAATATCCGAAGCGCTTATGCCGGTAATCGGCGAGAAAATGGCCCACGGCTGGTTGGGTAAAATCATCGATATTAGCTTTATCTTCGGTATGTTAGGTGGCGGGGCCACCACGCTGGGCCTGGCGGCACCTATGATCAACGAAGGGGTACATGAACTATTCGGGGTGCCTAAATCCCTAACAACCCAAGTTATTGTGCTTATAACCTGTACCGCTATATTCGGTTACAGCGCGTATGTAGGCCTAAAGAAAGGCATTAAGCTGTTATCAGACATAAACTTCTGGCTGGCCGTGGGGGTTATTGCTGTTTATCTTCATAGTAGGCCCAACCCTGTTTATGGCAAATACCGGGTTAGACGCCCTTGGCCGGGTAATGAGTAACATCATAAAAATGGCCACATGGCTAGAACCCTTCGCCGAATTCAACGGCTTTGAAGACACCCACTTCCCACAAGACTGGACCATATTCTACTGGGCATGGTGGCTGGTATTTGCGCCAAGCGTAGGGCTATTTATCGCCCGTATTTCGCGTGGGCGTACCATTCGCACTATGGTGGCGGGCTCTATGTTCTTCGGTACTATGGGCTGCTTCTTGTTCTTCATGGTAATGGGGAACTACGGCCTGTATTTACAGCTATCGGGCGAGCTTGACGTAGTAAGCATACTTAACCAGCAAAGCCCAACAGCGGCTATTTTTGCCATGCTGCATACGCTGCCGCTAGACTACTTAGTTATTGCTGTGTTTACACTGTTGGCACTTATATTCACCGCTACGACGTTCGATTCTATTTCTTACATTCTGGCAGCCGTAGTGCAAAAAGAAGTGGATGAAGAGCCACTGCGCTGGAACCGTTTATTCTGGGCCTTTGCGCTATCCTTCATGCCCATAGTACTTATGTTTGTAGGCGGGTTAGAAACGCTACAAACCGCATCGATAATAGGGGGCGTACCGCTACTCGCCGTTGCTTTAATGCTGTGTATTGCCATAGTACGGGCGGCCAACTACGACATGCGTTATCAGCCCGATTATTCAATAAAAGAAATCAACATAGGCGAATTCCCCGACGACGACCCATGGAGCGAAGAGGGCAGTTGGGAAATTGAAGAGGAAACCGAAGAAGACGTGCCTATTGCGGCAAAACCTAAACCTCGGGAACCGAAAGACCACATTGAAGGCGACCCGCACAGCAGGCCTTCTAGGCTGTAGGTTTTAATAACAAATGTGTTAAGCAAAACGCTGCCAACTGGCGGCGTTTTTGTTTCATGAACCCGCACAATTTACTTTTTCTAAAAACTGGCTGTGGTACCGTAATTAGCTCCATTAGCCTTAACGTTTAAGCCAAGTAGCAGTATGTCAGTAAAGAATTATCAAAAATTCTACGAACCACTAAACGCGGTACATTCGGCTGACTTTAACCGCTGTATTTACTGCGGCTGCGAAGCGGCCCGGCAAGATTTTATCCCACCCATAACATTCATTCACGACTGGCAAAGCGGGCACCTACAGGCCGATTTTATCTCCGTGCCTTCATGCAACGAATGCTTCGACCTATTAAAGAATGAAAACAACGGCACGTTAGAACCCAGAATTACCGTGCTAAAAAAGCGATTGGCAGAAAAGTACAAAAAGGCCATTAGGGTTTTTAACCACTGGAGCATGGAAGAAATTGAAGAGATGGACGCGGCATTTCAAATAAGCCTTAAAGGCGGCATGCGATTAGGCAAAGAAACCCTTTCGCGCCTTCAATATTCAGGCTTCGACTATGAAGTAAACGGCAGCATAACGCGGGTGGCAAAACCCCAGCGCGAAGTGTTTAAAGTATTCGATGAAGAATTTAGCAGCTTTAGAGAAGCGCTAGCCTTCGCCAGCGCCACCTACAAAATAAAGAAAAGCCGATTAAGCCAGCTTTATTTCGACAACGATGAAAGCTTTGATAGGGCGATTGAGGTATTTCATGGGTTAGTTGAGGGTAACCAATAAAAATTTTATTGATGGCTTTGCGCGCCGGAGTCAGAGATTCGAACTCTATCGGGCCCACCATTTTTTAAAATTTGACCGTTAACCCCCAAAAGCAAAGAATTTTAGACGTCTAGCATGTGTTGCATGGGCGCAACCATCATTCTTGACCGTTTTTTAAGAAGTACAATTCAGAAAACCCCATTTTTACAAATTCGGTATCTCTGAAGTTTCTTACGGTTTTTTTGTCTTTACTGATAGCGGCAAGTTGCTGTTCAGTTTGCAGGAACTGGGAAAGGTCTATTCCCTCAGCATCAGCCACGGCTTCATGCATATTTTGATGGCGGCTGTAAGAAAAATTTATCTCTTTTGCCACACCTTTAAACTTATAACGTACTTTATGGGCCATGTTCTACTCAAGTTGATCGATGTAATTCAAAAACTGTTTAACCGCTATTATAAACTCAATTAGCGCTAATGATTAGCGTATTAAAAAAAGCGGGTGGAAAACCGCAGTGTGAGGTGTTTAAAGTATTCGATGAAGAATTTAGCAGTTTTAGAGAAGCGTTAGCCTTTGCCTACTTTATCTACAAAATAAAGAAAAGCCGATTAAGCCAGCTTTATTTCGACGATGATGAAAGCTTTGATAGGGTGGTTGGGGTTTTTAATGGGTTGGTTGAGGGAATACGTGAAACGTTGAGATGATACTTTGTACAATGAATGGAATACAGGTTCGCTTGAAGTTAATTTGTTGTATAAAATCAATGTTTTAAATTGGCTCTTGATTTATAAAATCGGATTTCCCCAAAATGTGCTTATTTTGGTGCAAACCACAATACTAACTTTCGCGCGGAGTGCACCGTTCTATAGCTTGAAAATAGTTTCATGATTTGCTCTCAAATCGTCCCCCGAACCTTCTCAGTAAAACAAATAGTTGTAAGTCGTTGCTAAAGTTTTAAGGTATTTTTTAAAGGGAAAGGTAAAACAAACAATCTTTTCAATGTTGGATATTATCAACCCTAAAATGTAATATACGCGGTTTGTATGAAATGGTGAGATAAGTCCGTGCACGATTATGATGATAAAAACTATATTGTTCCTGACAATCCTGAGTTCGCCAGTTCTATTCACACCATAAGTTTCTTCTCTGGAGCTGGGGGGTTAGATATAGGGGCTCAGCTGGCAGGTAGTAAAGTTATCTCAAGCTTAGATTTTAATAAGCATGCTGTTAATACTCTTCAATCAAATCCGTATTTTAATCATACTGAACATATGCATGGTGACATATCAGAATTTGATGGCTTGAACTTCAAGCAAGTGCTTGAAAAAAACAATCCTGAAAAACTCATACTGATTGGAGGGCCACCTTGTCAGCCTTTCTCAAAAGCAGGTTATTGGGTAACTCACGATAATAGGTTAGGCAGTGATGACCCAAGAAACATGGTTGGTAACTATTTACGGATGGCTTCAGAACTTCGCCCAAACGGATTCTTGCTTGAAAACGTTGAAAGCCTAGCACACCCTAAAAATAAACATGTAATAGATGAAATTCTCGAATCCCTCGATAAACTCGGCTACAGCACGATTGTTTATAAGGCAAATGCGATTGACTTTGGTGTGCCTCAAAAAAGAAAAAGGATTTTTATTTTCGCTTCATTGAAAGAAATAACATCTGCACCGACTCCTACTCACGGAAATAAAGCTGATTTATTTGAGCAAGAGTTACGTGCATACGAACGCGTCATAGACTGGATTGGGAAATTTGATAAAGACGAACTCTTTGAAAAAGAAGAAGTCGCTGTAGGTAAAACATATTATCACGAACTGACAGAAGTCCCACCGGGGAAAAATTATATTGCTTTAACAGCAAAAGAAGGCTATCCCAATCCAAAATTTGTAGCTAATAAAAGGTTTTGGAGTTTTCTCCTGAAGCTGCATCCTGAATTACCGTCATGGACTATTGCCGCACAACCAGGGCCCTGGGTCGGACCTTTTCATTGGAATAATCGACGGCTTCGCGTGCCTGAAATAGCTGCAATTCAGACATTTCCTGAGAACTACAAGTTTGCTGGTTCACGAAGAGAAATTCAGCGGCAAATTGGAAATGCAGTACCGCCTTTATTAGGTAAAGCAATGATGAGTCACTTGATGGAGTTTGTTTAAGTGGTTGGTAAGAAAATTGTAAGTTTATTTTCGGGGGCTGGTGGAATTGATCTTGGTTTTGATGCTGCTGGCTTCAATACAGTTTTTGCTTCGGATATTTGGCCTGTCGCCTGTAAAACGTTAGAACAGAATTTTCCTGATGCAAAAATTGTATGTGAAAGTGTTGAGAAATTAGATTTCCAAAGTATTAAGAGAGAGCATGCTGAAATAGCCGGGGTGGTGGGAGGCCCTCCTTGTCCGCCATTTTCAAAATCAAGGTTTTATAGAACAGAAAAGCAAAGGGGGTTGGAAGACGCCGATGGATTTCTAACAGTAAGTAATTACTTTCGAGCTGTCGAAGTTTTAGAGCCGGAATTCTTCTTTTTTGAAAACGTTCATGGCTTCGTATACAAGCCTCACAAAAGCGCTCTTGAATATCTTAAAGAGGAAAGTAAAAGGCTTGGTTATAAAGTCTCGTTTAAAGTTCTCAATGCCGCAGATTTTGGGGTCCCGCAAACACGTGAACGTTTTATCTGTATTGGAGTTAAAGAAGAATATGATGATTTTATTTTCCCTGAGCAAACCCATGTTAAGCCTGAAAAGTTAGACAATTCAATGTTGTTACCTTGGGTAACGGCTGGTGATGTACTTGGTGATATTGATTTCGATCTGCCTGAGGATGAAAAAATGAAGGCTGGCTCGAAAGACCATGAGTTGCTAAAGCAGATACCTCCTGGTGATAACTATCTGTATTTTACGGAGCAACGCGGGCACCCATCACCTAAGTTTAAATGGCGTTCTAGATACTGGTCTTTTCTATTGAAACTATCGCCTAATAGACCTTCATGGACTATTCAGGCAAGCTTCTCAAATAACATGGGACCATTTCATTGGAAAAATAGATTTTTGAGAATTCAAGAAATAAAAAGAATTCAAACATTCGACGACAATTACTATTTTGAAGGTGAATTTAAAGATCAATGGCGACAAATTGGTAACGCTGTCCCCCCGCTTTTAGTTAAAAAAATAGCAGAAAAAATTAAAAAGGATTTTAGTTCATGAGCATTTGTAAACACATTGACTCCTCAGGAAATATTTATGAAGATGATATAGAAAATGGCCAGAATTATGAAAAAATATTCTTTGATGCTTTAGAAAGTTGTAAAGGTGCCTCTTATAAGAAAATTTCAAAAAAATTGGAAGGTAATAATAATTCAGACGCTGATGTGGAGTTGATAAACGTAACTATTGGAAGCTTTGATTATTACTTTTACTTGGGAAGAATGAGTTTTAGAAGTAGAAAAAACCCAAATGAAATTGGCTTACAAATTTCAAAACCCCATACACTTAAAAGGATGAACGAATTTTTAGGCTTAAATATAATATGTGTGGGCGTATATTCAAATATAACGAAGAAAAGAAAAAGTGAAGTTCTGTTTTACTTTTTTAATTTGCACCATTGGTGTTTAACAACTGATGCTGCTTTCAAGAATATTGGAAAAAGTAAAAAAGAAAGTAGTAGTAGCCTATTTGCGTTCCACGATAGAGATAGTTCGGAAGCAATAAAAAATAAAAAGCCGAATTTACGAGAAAATGGTGGTAGATTGATTTTGACTTGCAGAGAAAGCGAACTATGCCAGTCTCTTCGAGAAGATTTACATAAAAATTTTTACATTAAAAGGACTGCTGATGGAAATCCTTATAATTTTATAATAGAAAACGACCCATCCTCGACCCTTCTTTCAAAGCCAATTTTTACTTTTAGCCGGTATTTCTGGTACTGGCAAGTCGCGTTTTGTGCGGGAGCAAGCTGGTAATAGCTCTAATGAACTAAATTGTGATGGTAATCCGAAAAACTATGAACTGGTCTCAGTTCGCCCTGACTGGCATGAGCCGAGTGATTTATTAGGCTATGTAACACGTTTGAGTAACAAACCGCAGTTTGTCTCAACGGATGTCCTGAAGTTTATTATAAAAGCTTGGAAAGAAATTAATCCTGCGAAGGAGCATTTTCAATCAGGTAAGTTCGAATTTAAGAGTGACTTAAAGCCCTTTTGGTTATGCTTGGACGAAATGAACCTAGCGCCTGTTGAGCAATATTTTGCGGATTATTTATCGGTATTAGAAACACGCAAAATCGAAAGCGGTAATTATTTCTGTGCACCTTTAATTAAGGCTAGTGTACTTACAGAGGTGTTTTCAGGTACTGATAAAGGATCTAAGGAATATACTGAAAGAAAAAAAGCGTTGGCCAACTCCTTGGGGTTAGAATCAAACGATGTTTTATTTGAGTGTATTTTAGAACACGGTATTCCATTACCTTACAACTTGATTGTGGCGGGAACGGTTAATATGGATGAAACCACTCACGGCTTCTCCCGCAAAGTGATCGATCGAGCATTAACATTGGATTTTGGCGAGTTCTTCCCAAACGATTTTGATCAATATGGCAAAAAAATATTCTACCCAGAACTTTAACCTACCCGACACAAACTCAATTTAAATCAGAGTCGCTCGATACCGATATAGCTCTTCGAGAAACCTGCGAGTTTTTAAAAAAGGTTAATGAAGTATTAAAAGGCACGATGTTTGAATTAGGGTATCGTGCGTTAAATGAAGCCTTGTTAATGGTTCATTCGTTTCAGCCATATTCAGAGGATAAATCTGATTCGGTGAAAAAACTCTGCGCAGTTTGGGATGACTTTCTGATGATGAAGGTATTACCGCGTATTGAGGGCGATGAAGATAAGTTAGCCTTTGTAAATGAAGAGGATGGCGAAAACCAAGGCCTAACGATCTTGCAAAAGCTAGAAGCTGTTCTGAACCCCGCGCAAAAGGTCGAACAAGCGGTTTCAACTGAAGCTGAAAATCATACAGATGACTCGGAGACACCTATCGTTGAGGATTTGGGTGAAAATAAATCATTTCATGGACTTTCATCGAAAATGCTATCGCCAATTTGGAATGGAGAAGTACGCCCTGATTTATTGCGCGAGGGTGCAGGAAGTATTGAATGCCGTAGTAGAAAAAAAATTAAGCAAATGCAAACCAAGTTAGGCCGAGGCTTTACCACCTTTTGGCCATAGGGTTATTGGTATGAAAGAGACCATATTATCGTTCGCGACGCCCGACTTTGAATGCTTAGTGCGTGCTGATAGTAAAAAAATCGGCAAGCGACAAAACGCATTATTGGCGGTATTAAAAAAACGCGACGCGCTTTGCGAACTGCTGCCAACAAGCGAGTTAAAGTTTACGTATAAAGAGGAACTCAAAAGCTTTTCCAGTGAATTATCTGCACTTAATTTATGTCCTTTGGAAGGTTCGAAAAGTTTAACAATACAAAACCCCATTTTTTTTGAAAATACGTCTTTGAAATCGAAATCCGATTTGTAGATTCAGTGACCTCTTGTGTGCCAACGCATCATCTTCAACGAATCCAAGATAACTTTTCTGTAAATTCGGTCAAAACAGATAAAGAGCCAGCTTGGTTGCGGTTAAATTTGAATTTCAATAACGATTTGGGTTGGTTTGCTCTACCGTTCAGTTATGTCCGAAATGGTATCACGATTGAACAATGCCTATCGTTTGAAGTATGGCCTTTCAAAATGGATATGGAAAAGGATTTAAGCGCTATTTATAAGGTTTTAGATAAAGCGCATCCTTTACTTCGTTTTTCTTGGAAGTCAGCTACTGAGCAAACTTTTGACCGATCTCGGTTTCAGCATGAGCCATTTGAATTGTTATGGCTAGCTGAGTTTAAGTCTTTGAACGAGCAGATGCAAAAAGGCTATAAGCAGATTTTAAATGCGCCCCATAATCGGTTGATGCCAGAGAAAGTAAACTTAAAAGCAGAGCGGCTAAAAGGTAAATTACCGAATAAATTAGCAGAAAAAGCACGCGCCGATATTCAAGCTAAATTGCTTAATCGACGTTATGCTTTGAATCAAAAACGTTTAAGCCTGGATACACCAGAAAATCAGTTTGTTAAGTACGCACTCAATGCAATCAGTCACAAGTTAGAACAGATTAAACAGAAGGTTTCAGTACTCGATAAAGCTATTACAAAAAAAGGAAATGATGGCGTTTTTAGTAGGGCTTTCTATGACCACTTTTATGAGTTGAGCAAACCATACCAACAGTTTAAGCGTTTTCCTTTGTTTAAACAGATTAGTGATTACAAAGGCTTAAAGTCTGAATCTTTAGTACTGCAACAAAAAACAGGTTATTCGTTGGTTTACCAGTCTTGGCATAAATTAAAATATTACTTGGATGTGCTCGGTAATGAAGCCTCAGTATCAGTAAAAAACATAGCTGAGTTGTATGAGGTTTGGTGTTTTTTACAATTAGCAGATATTTTGCAAAGCCCCCCTTTTAACTTCGAACTAATGGGTAAAAAACCTAGGCTGATAGATAGACTGGATAAACAAAACTTGGAATATGGCGTTAAAGAGGGTAATGAGAGTTTATTTTTATTTAGCCGAGGCAACGGAGACCAAGAAGTTAAAGTCGAACTTATGCACGAATTTTCGATTGGGGAAAAAAATAAAAATGCCAAAAATCAAAAAAATTCTTATGTTTCTTGGATGGCAGAACATAAGCCAGATATATTTATGAAAGTGACTTTTGCCGATGGGCTTGAATATGTATGGTTATTTGATGCCAAGTATCGAATCGACTCTGGAACGAATGACAGAGATATGGTGCCAGTAGATGCGTTAGCCCAAATGCACCGTTATAGAGATGCCATTATTTACCGACATGATGCCGACACGCTATCACGCCCAGTTTTTGGTGCCTACGCATTGTATCCGGGCTATTTTAAAGAACAAAATGGAAAAAATCCCTATCACCAATCAATCGAACAAATTGATATCGGTGCTTTTCCCATGCTTCCAGGTCAAAAACAAAAGTGGTTGGTAGAATTTTTGAAAGAAGTAATAGGGGAAGATTCCTCTACTAAAATAATTAGAGAAGAATCACCGACATACTTTACTCAATCAATTGATATTAAAAAACGAAACTCTACGAAGATTTTACCCAAAGGTATTTATTCAAAAACAAAATATTTAATATAAAGCAACTATGTATTACCAAGCCCTCGTAAATGATTCTCTATGGTTAAAAATTCAGCAACTGAAAAAGCTATTAAAAGTTATCTATTTCATAGTATTTTGAGTTAGTGAATCTGTTCTATTACGTTCTTATTATTCCATAGGTAATGGTCTTTAAAAACCTGTAGAATTTTAGATTTTAAGTGATTAACTCAATCCTTCTTTATAAAATTAAAAAGCATCTGGGCATTTATAAACAAAGTAGAATGTAGTTAAGATATAAGCAACGATATATGTGACGCCTAAATAAGGAAGTAACCAACTAGCGACTAAAGGTTCCTTAGGTGAAAATGTCAGAAGTATCAGTATGAGGTTAACCAGAAAGGGAGTCGCTGATTTGCAGATGTGGTTGAACTTAGTTTTCATTAGTGACAAGCCTACCTTACTCATTCTCAACACCATGCGACAATTTATACTTCATAAATACCCAAGTCACACTCAGCACAAACCCTATACAGTTTAATATAAAGACAAGCCTAAGGAAATGACTTGTACTATTACTCTCTATAAAAGCAGCAGCAATAAGAACTATGTTGATAAAAAACGCGGTTAACAGATAGACTACGATTCCTTTCATAACTATGATCCTATAGTAGTTTCTCTAAATGCTCGCGAATTCAACTCCGAAGTGCACCACTCGCTAAATTAGGCAGCCTTGCGT
>NZ_CACSIG010000025.1:0-658 GCF_902705815.1 Alteromonas infernus | reverse complement strand
ACGAGTCAGTTGGCCACACAGTGATGTAGTGCATTATGCGATTGAGGCGTCTACCCTTTCGCGAAGTTCCTTACCAGGCTTAAAGTGCGGTACATACTTACCATCTAACTTTACGGTTTCACCCGTTTTAGGGTTTCTACCTACGCGAGGTGCGCGGTAGTGAAGCGAAAAGCTACCAAAACCTCTAATTTCAATACGCTCACCCTTTTGAAGTGTTTGCGCCATTTGTTCTAGAAGTTCTTTAATTGCCAGTTCGAGTTCTTTCGCCGGAATATGACGCGCTTGATCCGCGAGCCGTTCAATTAATTCAGACTTGGTCATGTTTAACCTCATTGTCAATATTATTGTTTAAACAGCTATCGCGAATAGGGTGTGCGTGTGCACACCCACAAAAGCATTATTCGCCTTTAGCAGCTTTAAATGCTTCTGCCATCGCGTTAGCGAAACCACATCTTCTTGCTGGTTAACTTTGTCGATAGCTTCTTTTTCGTCAGCCTGATCTTTCGCTCTAACAGATAGGTTAACAGTGCGGTTCTACGGTCAACGCCCATAACTTCGCTTCGATGCTATCACCACGCTTGCTACTTCTGTTGCGTCTCAACACGCTCTACAGCAAGCTCTGCAACGCGGATGTACGCCGTCAACTTCTTCAGCTAGG
>NZ_CACSIG010000024.1:0-11675 GCF_902705815.1 Alteromonas infernus | reverse complement strand
CATATCTGGATTACAAGAGTCCAAATCAATATGAGGCCGACATGGCTAACTTACAAAAAGCGGCTTAACTGGGTTGTGTGATTTTGGTTGACCACGTCACAGTGAAATGGTAAGGTGCCAGTATGCGTTTCACATGGCCGTTAATCAGGTCGCCGTACACCACTAAAATTGTGGCCATAAGCATAATGCTCATTTCTGTGTAATAGGGGCTTAATGCGCGAGAAAGGGCACTAAAAAGTTCACTCATAAATTTACTACTATTATGACGATTTTTGCTGTGTGCCCATTATAACCATGGCGAGTATAAAAGCGTTAGCTTACGCCTTTATTTAGTGCACTTACCGCGTTGAAGCCTTGTTCAATAGTGGCAATACGGTCGGTGGTTTGATCCCGCTCTACAAATTTATGTTCAATACCGGCTAACTTGCCGTGCGCGAATATCTCTTTAAAGTTAATCGTGCCCGTGCCCACATCAGCAAAACTGCCGTCTTCAGCCAAATCTTTTACATGCCAAAGCTTAAAGCGGCCTGGGTACTGCTTAAAGTAATCAATGGGATTTTTACCTGCTTTTACCGTCCAGTATAAATCCAGTTCCATGGCAACAAGGTCTGGGTCGGTCTGAGTTATAAGCACGTCTAATGGTGTCTTACCGTCGCGTACTTCAAATTCAAAATCGTGATTGTGGTAGGCAAGGGTAATACCTTCTTTCTTACACGCTTCACCAATGTTATTTAGCTTTTCGGCAAGAGCTTGGTATGGCGCAATACCCCTACCGCGTTGCGCTTCACTAAGCCAAGGTACCACTAAATATTTGTGACCAATGGTTTGTGCGTCATCTAAAATTTGTGACAGGTTAGTATCGAACGCGTCTAACTGAATATGAGCCGAAGGCGCAGTAAGGCCATTGTCATCAAGCAGTTGCTTAATTTCCTTTGCGCTATGGTCAAAGTAGCCTGCAAATTCCATTTCCGAATAACCAACATCAGCGACCAGTTTAAGCGTAGCCGGCACACTTACTTTCATAATATCTCTAAGCGTGTAAAGCTGCAGACCAACAGCACTTTTTTGCATGCCCTTCATCATAGCTCCTTTATCACTACCATGCCCCTGAACCGAACTAGTACTTGCCAAAACAGCAGGAGCGCTCATAGCCGCCAGTAAACCAGATGAATATTTAATGAACTGTCGTCTTGAAACGCCAGAGCCAATATTACTGGCCGCGTCTAAAATTGCTGTCTTACTTAAGTTTGTTTTACTTAAATTCACTGCTTGCTCCTTTTCTGTAGTGGTACATAGGTGATGACGCATCGCTATCATCAATTAACCCAAAGCTTTGCCCGTGCTCTCACGCACAATAAGTTCAAACGGCATAATAACTTTGGGGGCCTTGCGAATTTTTCCGTTAAGAAGGTCCACCAGTAGCGTAACCGCCGTTCTACCAAATTCTTCTGCAGGTTGGGCAATAGTGGTTAGCGGCGGATCCACAAATGCTGAAAATGCAATGTCATCGAAACCTGCCACCGATATGTCATTAGGAACATGTAGGTTGGCTTGCTTGAAGGCTTGCATGGCACCAATAGCCGTTTCGTCGTTCTCACAAAATACGGCGGTGGGTCTACTTTCAAGGTGACTAATGGTCTCCCCTGCGTTGTATCCGGCCTGTAATGTAAAATCCCCCGGGAACAACAAGCTCTCATCAAAGGCAATATTGGCTTGCGCTAAGGCGTCTTTATATCCAACCAAGCGTTCTTGGGTAAGCGGACTTGAATTAGGTCCTTTGATCATGGCTATACGGGTATGGCCTAATGAAATTAAGTGCTCGGTCATTGCTTTGGCTGCAGCACGGTTGTCTAACGACACAACAGGATATTGGCCATCGTCAATCACCTCACAGGCATTCACCATGGGAAGTAGGCCATTGTCGTTGATCATCGTGGCATCAAATGGGTTGTGCGCACGTAACTGTATAAGCCCATCAGCCTGAGAAGTACTTACCATCTTGGCGTAATGGCTTTCTATTTCACTATTACCAAGCGTATTGGCAAGTAAAATGGAATAGCCCAGTTCGGCTGCCGCTTCCTGCATACCGCTAATAACACGGGCAAAAAATACGTTCGCTACCGTAGGCACCAGTACCACTAAATTGTGCGTTTTTCCCGAACGAAACTTAACTGCCATTAAGTTAGGTTTATATCCAACTGCCTGAACAGCGGCCATCACCTTATTGCGCGTTTTAGGAGAAACACGCTCAGGTTGTTGCAATGTTCTTGATACGGTAGCGACCGACACGCCGGCACTATCTGCTACATCTCTAATATTTGCCATTTACGTTATTGTTGTTTGTTAATTCACTCGCGCATTGTAAACCTAACCCAGTAGAGGTGTGGTCTATACGATGGTAGCGAATTCAAAATTTACGTGAAATTAATATGTAACCGTTTTCATTTTAAGCAAAAGAATACGCACTTTCATAAAAACGTCAAAGGTTATTTGTAGGATTTATGTAAATTTGAGCTAGTGTTATGTCCAAATTTGGTGCAGGAATAGACTGTTAACGGTAGCAAAGCCCCAGTGTCACCTCGCCATTTGTAAACTTTAGATTAATAAAATGCTGTTTTTTGTATTGACCATTAAAATGTAACGGGTTACATTTTGTGGCATTAGTAACACCAATAGTGCGTTTGCACACAGAGGAATTTCAATGCAACCAATTCGAATGGGAATGATCGGAGGCGGGGAAGGCGCGTTTATCGGTGCCGTGCATCGTCATGCCGCAGGGTTAGATGGGAACTACCAGTTGGTGTGTGGCGCATTTAGCCGCAACGAAGAAAACAACTCGCGTACGGCAGCAACGTTAAATGTAGATGCTTCCCGTGCTTACGACAGTTGGCAAGCTATGTTAGATAACGAGGCGCAACTTCCCGAGCAAGAGCGAATGCAAGTGGTTGTTATCGTAACGCCTAATCATCTTCACGTACCTATTTCACTTGCCGCAATTAAAGCGGGCTTTCATGTCTTCTGTGAAAAACCAGCACGTTAGCTTTGCAGAAGTAAAAGAGCTTCAAGATGTTATTCACGCCAGTGAATCGCTATACGGCTTGGCTCATACCTACCTTGGTTATCCTATGGTTTGGCAAGCACGTCATCTCGTTGAAAGCGGTAAGCTGGGCAAAATTCGAAAAGTGTATGTTGAGTATCCGCAAGGCTGGTTGTCTGGCGAAGAAGAAACGCACAATAAGCAAGCGCAGTGGCGTACCGACCCAGCAATTTCTGGCGCAACGGGCGCAATGGGCGACATCGGCACTCATGCCTTTGGACTTGTTGAGTTTGTATTAAACGACAGTGTTACCTCGTTATGTGGCGAGTTAAACACCCATGTTGAAGGACGCCGATTAGATGACGACGGCGCCGCGCTTATTAAAACTAAGAAGGGTGCGTCGGGCGTGTTGATTGCTTCGCAGGTTTGTGCTGGTGAAGAAAACGCGTTGAAGATCCGTGTCTACGGTGACAAGGGCGGTTTAGAGTGGCGTCAAATGGAGCCAAACTCCGTTATCTATCGCCCTGTTGATGCCCCTTATCAAGTGTTTAGAGCCGGCCAGGGTCAAGTTGGGTTATGTGATGCTGCATCTGCACGTTGTCGTGTTCCAGCTGGCCACCCAGAGGGCTACTTAGAAGCAATGGCAAACTTGTATACCGATTTTGCGAAAGCGGTACGCGCGAATCAAAAAGGCAAAGCTGACGGCGTTCCAGGAATAAATTCAGGCATACGCGGAATGGTATTTATAGATGCCATGCTTGCCAGTACTGACAGCGACACCAAATGGGAGTCGGTCAGTCAGGAAGGAACGCAGTAATGCAATTAAAACATACAATGAAAAAGGTGAGCGCTTATGGCTACTAACCAACAATCTATAAAAGGGCCGGCTATTTTCCTTGCTCAGTTCATGGGAAAAGAAGCGCCGTTCGATACGCTTGAAAATATGGCGAAGTGGGCAGCGTCGCTTGGTTACAAGGGAATACAGGTGCCTACTGATCCTAGCTTGTTTGATTTAGAAAAAGCAGCCGAGAGCCAAGAGTACTGCGACAACATTGCTAAAATTTGTAAAGACGCAGGGGTAGAAATCACTGAGCTTTCTACGCACTTACAAGGTCAGCTAGTGGCGGTTCACCCCGCTTACGACGAGTTATTCGATAACTTTGCGCCGGCACACTTACACGGCAAGCCACAAGAGCGAACCGAATGGGCAATTAATCAGCTCAAATGTGCGGCTATTGCCAGTAAGCGCTTGGGATTGAAAGCTCACGCTACCTTTTCTGGTGCATTAATGTGGCACTTGGTTTACCCGTGGCCTCAGCGTCCTGCTGGCTTGGTCGAGCAAGGCTTTGCTGAATTAGCCAAGCGTTGGAAACCCATTCTCGATGCATTCGACGATGCAGGTGTTGACGTATGCTACGAAATTCATCCCGGGGAAGACTTGCACGATGGGGCTTCGTTCGAACAGTTTTTAAAAGCTGTAGATGACCACCCACGAGCAAATATTCTTTTCGATCCAAGTCACTTTGTTTTACAGCAGCTTGACTACCTTGACTTTATTGACCGCTACCACAGCCGGATCAAAATGTTTCACGTCAAAGATGCCGAGTTCAATCCGAACGGTAGAAACGGTGTGTACGGCGGCTATCAAGACTGGCAAGACCGCGCGGGACGTTTTCGTTCCCTTGGCGACGGCCAAGTCGACTTCAAAGGTATTTTCAGCAAGCTTACCCAGTATGGCTTCACAGGTTGGGCAGTACTAGAGTGGGAATGCTGCTTAAAAGACAGTGCGCAAGGTGCAGCAGAGGGCGCACCGTTTATCGCTTCACACATTATCGAGCCAAGCAAATATGCGTTTGACGACTTTGCTGGTGGAGACGTAAGCGAAGCGAAGAATAATCGTATTTTAGGCCTTGAGCGCTAAGCGCCATCAATAGGATAACAATAACTATGATAACCCTACGCCTTAGTTTGATGATGTTCCTCCAGTTCTTCATTTGGGGAGGCTGGTTTGTAACATTAGGCACGTATCTATCAAATACCCTGTCTGCCAACGGTGGACAAATCGGCATGGCTTTCTCAACCCAAAGTTGGGGCGCCATCATTGCCCCCTTTATTGTGGGCCTTATTGCTGACCGGTTCTTTAATGCAGAAAAGATCCTCGGCTTATTACATATTGTTGGCGCCGTGCTTATGTACTTTATGTATCAAGCGAATGATTTTGCCAGCTTCTACCCTTATGTGTTGGCTTACATGATTGCGTACATGCCTACGCTTGCTTTGGTTAACTCAGTGTCATTCGGGCAAATGGTTGACCCATCCAAAGAGTTCGGAAAAGTTCGTGTGTGGGGCACTATCGGCTGGATTGTGGCAGGCCTTATGATTAGCTATGTCTTCTCATGGGATTCTGCCCAGTCTATTGCCGATGGTATGCTCAAAAACACGTTCTTATTGTGCAGCGTTGCCTCGCTGATGTTGGGCGTATTCAGTTTTACACTGCCAAACACGCCACCTCAATCTGGCGGTAAAGCGGTAACTATACGCGACATTCTTGGCTTGGACGCGTTGGCACTGTTAAAAGACAAAAACTTCTTTGTATTCTTTCTATCATCTGTACTTATTTGTATTCCACTGGCGTTTTACTACCAGAATGCGAATCCTTTCCTTACGGAAATAGGCGTTGAAAATGCAACGGGCAAAATGACACTTGGTCAAGTTTCCGAAGTGTTGTTCATGTTGGCTTTGCCGGTATTTTTGAACCGTTTCGGCATTAAAGCCACGTTGGTGATAGGTATGGCGGCGTGGGTTGTTCGTTATGCACTATTTGCATTCGGGAACGCTGACGAAGGCTTGTTCATGCTAATTGTTGGTATTGCGCTGCACGGTATTTGTTACGACTTCTTCTTTGTATCAGGGCAAATCTATACCAATGCAAAGGCGGGCGAAAACGTAAAAAGTGCAGCGCAGGGGCTAATTACCTTAGCGACATATGGCGTAGGTATGCTGGTGGGTTTCGCGGTTGCTGGCGCAATTACCGATACCTACACGATGGAAACAGGTGCGCATAGTTGGCAGCAGGTTTGGTTATTCCCAGCAGGGTTTGCCGCGGTTGTGTTAGTGCTATTCGCCATTCTGTTCAGAAAAGAGAAGGTGGATGCAGATGCATAACATTACCCGCAGAAAGTTACTTCAGAGTATGGCAATGACAGGAGCCGGTATTGCCGGAACAGGGTTGGCTGCTGCTAGTTTAGTTACTGCCATGCCCGCCGTAGCGAGCACAAAAGGAACGAACAGTAGTAATACTGTGAATACGCCACTTAAAGGTAATGTAAATCACTCAGTAAGCAGATGGACCTACGGCGACTTGAGCATTGAAGAGTTGTGTCAAACCGTTAAGGATTTAGGGTTTGGAGCCATTGACTTGGTAGGCCCTGAAGATTGGCCTGTGTTAAAGCAATACGGCATCGACTCTTCTATGTGTAACGGCGCCGAGATAAGCCTTGAAGACGGCTTCATCCACAGTGAACTACACGATGAACTAGAAGCGCGTTATATAAAGCACATCGATTTGGTCGCTGATGCAGGCTATACAAATCTTATCTGCTTTAGCGGCAATGCCCGAGGCATGTCACGAGAAGAGGGACTTGAAAATGCGGTTAAAGGGTTAAAGCGCATTTTACCTCATGCTGAAAAACGCAATGTAGTGATTTTCATGGAGCTGTTTAACAGCAAAGTCGACCACCCTGATTACATGGCCGACAATTCTGCATGGGCGATAGAACTTTGCAAACGCCTAGGTTCTAAGCACTTCTCACTGCTTTACGATATCTACCACATGCAAATTAATGAGGGAGATATCATCCGAACTATTCGAGATAACTATCAGTACTTTGGTCATTACCATACGGCCGGCGTACCTGGGCGTCACGAAATAGATGCTTCTCAAGAACTCAATTATGAAGCAATAGCTAAAGCCATTGTCGAGACCGGATTTAAAGGCTACTTAGCACAGGAGTTTATACCCACACCGAAAACCAAAGCCAACAGAATAGCGTCGCTACAACAAGCGATCCATATCTGTGATGTGTAACGTGCGAACAGGCACAGCGACGAATAAAGTTTTAAGGACGTGTTATGGCGAGTAACGTATATGATGCAATAGTTATTGGATCTGGTATCAGTGGCGGTTGGGCTGCTAAGGAGCTAACTGAAAAGGGCCTAAAAGTGCTCATGTTAGAACGTGGCCAAAATATCGAGCATATTAAAGATTATAAAAATGCGCACAAAGAAGATTGGGATTTTCCTCACCGAGACTTGCCTACTCAAGCAATGAAAGTGGATTATCCCGTGCTTAAGCGCGACTACCCGCTAAATGAAAAAACGTACGGTATGTGGGCAAATGAAAAAGAAAATCCTTATACCGAAGACAAGCGCTTCGACTGGTACAGAGGCTACCACGTGGGTGGGCGCTCACTGTTGTGGGGGCGTCAAAGCTATCGTTTGAATAAAGAAGATTTCGAAGCCAATGCTAAAGAAGGCATTGCGGTCGACTGGCCCATTCGCTATGAAGATTTGGCGCCATGGTACGATTATGTAGAAAAATTCGCAGGTATCAGTGGTAATCGCGATGGCTTAGATGTATTGCCTGATGGCGTTTACCAGCCGCCAATGCCAATGAATATTGTAGAGGAAAGTGTCGCGGCGCGGGTGAAAAAGGCCTATGAAGGCGCGCGTCACATGGTACATGGCCGCACTTCAAACATGACACAAAGCAAGCCTGAAGAAGGGCGTGTTCATTGCCAATACCGCAATAAGTGTTGGTTGGGTTGCCCCTTCGGTGGCTACTTTAGTACACAAGCCTCTACGCTTCCGGCTGCGGTTAAAACAGGTAACTTAACCCTTCGACCTTTCTCGATAGTAAAAGAGATCTTGTTCGACAAAGACAAGAAGCGCGCGACTGGCGTTGAAATTATCGATGCAGAAACCAACGAGACCTATGTATTTAAAAGCAAGATCATCTTTGTAAATGCGTCAGCACTTAACTCGGCGTGGGTACTGATGAACTCTGCCACAGACGTATGGGACGGTGGCTTAGGAAGCAGCAGCGGCGAGTTGGGTCACAACGTTATGGATCACCACTTTAGAGTCGGTGCTTCAGCTGAAGTTGAAGGTTTTGACGACAAATATACCTACGGTCGCAGACCGAGTGGCTTCTATGTGCCAAGGTTTAGAAACTGGGGAAGTGATAAACGAGACTACCTGCGTGGATTTGGTTATCAAGGCGGCGCAAGCCGTTCAGGTTGGCGCAAAGACATAGCTGAGCTTGGTATAGGTGCTGGACTTAAAGACGCCATAACAGAGCCAGGTCCTTGGACAATAGGCATGACAGCCTTCGGCGAAATTCTTCCGTATCACGAAAACAAAGTGTACTTGAATAAAAAAGTCACCGACAAATGGGGCTTACCAGTACTCGCAATGGATGTAGAGATTAAAGAAAACGAGCTTAAGATGCGTAAGGACATGCAGCAAGACGCTATTGAGATGTTTGAAGCGGCTGGCCTTAAAAATGTTCAAGGCTGGGATGCAGACTACGCACCTGGTATGGGCATTCATGAAATGGGTACGGCGCGTATGGGAAGAGATCCTAAAAGCTCTGTGCTTAACGCGCATAACCAAGTATGGGATGCACCTAACGTATTCGTGACCGATGGTGCGGCAATGACATCGGCCAGCTGTGTTAACCCTTCACTGACCTATATGGCATTAACGGCAAGAGCCGCAGACTTTGCCGTAGAAGAGTTAAAGCGAGGAAATCTATAATGGAACGCAGAGAACTACTTAAACTCATCGCAACTGCTACAGGCACAGCATTGTTCGCAGGTAATGTGCTTGCCTACACAGATGTGCCTGCTGTACCGCTTAGCGACACATTATTTAATGAAAAAGACGTGGCCTTGCTGAATGAAATGGGTGAAGTGATCATTCCTCAAACTGACACGCCTGGAGCAAAAGCAGCCAACGTTGGCGCGACAATGGCTGTGTTGGTAACCGATTGCTACACACCTTTACTTCAAAAGACCTTTCTTGATGGCATTAAGAAAATATCTTCGTTAAGTCAAAGTCGTTTCAACAAACAATTTGTTCAGCTTACCAAGCAAGAACGAGAGGCTTTATTTAACGACCTGGATGTAGAAGCGAAAGCGGCGAACCTTGCTAACGGTGTTTATCAAGGTGTTGAAACAGGAAAGCCAAGTCAGTGGGAGCCAGGCACCGATGAGCCAACCCCTCACTACTTTACGTTATTAAAACAGCTAACACTTTATTGCTTTTTCACGTCTCAAGTTGGCGCGACTAAAGTACTTCGATATGTGGCTATTCCTGGACGTTACGACGGTGCATTCCCTTATAAAAAGGGCGACAAAGCGTGGGCAACCTAAACCTGCGCTATCGAGCAGCCAAACACAACACAGTTATACAACGGATAAAACAAGGTACTGACACTATGAATAAAACACTCGTCGCTTCAACTGTGGCTTTGCTTATGCCACTTTCTGCATGCGCAACGACAGATGCAGATACTGAAAAAAGCGAATCGCGTTTAACCCGAGAACAACAGGCCGCTAAAACGGAAGTTTGGGAACCTGTTCCAGAAGTCGTGTCTTTCGATGAGGCGGGCGTGCCTTCCGATGCGACCGCTTTAATAGGTAACGACCTGTCAAACTGGCGTTCAGTAAAAGAAGGTGAGGCTAAATGGACGCTTCAAGATGGTGTACTTACCGTAAAACCGGGAACAGGCGACATAAAAACGAATGCAGAGTTTTGCGATGTACAGTTGCATGTAGAGTGGAGAGCACCACAGCCAGAAGCTGGCATGGAAGGACAGCAGCGCAATAACAGCGGTATCTTCCTTCAGCAAAGATACGAGATTCAGGTATTGGACTCATATCAGAATAAGACCTACCCAAATGGTCAGGCGGCAAGTGTATACAAGCAAAGCATTCCGCTGGTCAATGCTATGAAGGCGCCAGGTGAATGGCAAGCCTATGACATTATATATAGAGCACCTAAGTTTAACGGAGAAAACTTAGTATCACCGGGCTATGTTACTGTTATACATAACGGCGTGGTGGTTCAAAATCATACTGAAATACAAGGTAGCACTGAATGGATTGGTGCACCTAAATATAAATCCCACGGATGTGCACCGCTTCAATTACAAGATCACGGTAACTTAGTAAGTTTTAAAAATATGTGGGTAAGACCACTTTAAAAAGCCAGTCGATAGATATCTTCAATCTCTTCAATACTCAATTGCTTGGGATTATTGCGAAGAAGGCGAGTTACTTTACTCGCCTCTTCCGCTAACTCACCTACACAAGAAGACGAAATATTAAAATGGGTGAGTGAAGCGGGTATATCGACATCCCTGCAGAGTTTTTCGATAGCAATTAACAACAGTTTAATTGCCTCATCTTTTGAATGGTGACGTTCACATACCTTCAGAAGCTTAGCTACACAATAAAGCTTGTCTTGGCAAAACGGTGCATTTACTTTCAATACATGAGGAAGCATAACCGCGTTACTCATTCCATGTGATAAATGAAATCGCCCACCTAAAGGGTAAGCCAGAGCATGCACTGCTCCAACGCCGGCGTTTCCAAAAGCAAGGCCGGCCATTAAACTGCCGGTGGCCATATCTTCGCGAGCAGCCAGATTTTCTCCATTATTATAAGCATGCACCAAAGAATTAAAGATCAGCTTTAATGCTTTTTCGGCAAGAGCATCAGTAATAGGGCTAGCATTAACACTTATATAGGCTTCAAGCGCGTGAACGAATGCGTCTATTCCGCTTGCGGCCGTTATAGACGGTGGGCAAGTTTTTGTCATCTCAGGCGCAACAATAGCAACATCGGGTAATAGGCAGTGACTAACAATGCCTTTCTTCATTTGTGCTTTAGGGTCAGACAATATAGCAATATTGGTGACTTCCGAGCCTGTCCCTGCGGTGGTGGGAATAACAATAAGAGGAAGACGCCTTTCTGAAAGCGTATTTTCACCAAAGAGTTTGCTAATAGACCCGCTATGATCATAGGTAGCTGCTAGTACTTTTGCGCTATCAATAGCACTACCGCCACCAAGGGCGATAATGCCATCTACCTTATTCTCGCGAAGGTCGTTTAATTTGGCTTCTATGATATTTACAGCAGGCTCGGGTGGAATATCATCGATAATGTGCAAGGGGGGATAGGGAAGTAAAGCGAGTACTTGCTCAAGAAGACCAGATGACGAAACACCTTTATCAGTTACGACGGCACAATCTTTTATACCTAATCGCGTCATTTCATCTGCAAGGGCTTTTATCGCGCCAAGGCCTGTAATGAGTTTCCCTGCGGTCTTAAATTCCGAAACCTTCATAGAATGCTCCTAATAAGGGCGTATTTGTAATCGTAACGACTTACTTAATTTATAGTACAACGCGGCTGTTACCACTTAACTAAACTTATAGTCAGTTAAAAGTCGTGTGAATTAGTAGGTTAAATAAACGTTTTGATTGTTGTTTGTGCAAATGATCGAAAAATAAGGTTTTTTTCGAAATAAGTGTTGACGTGAGCGCTCATTTCCCTAAAATGCGCATCCGCTT
>NZ_CACSIG010000023.1:0-90672 GCF_902705815.1 Alteromonas infernus | reverse complement strand
AGTAGAAGTACTTAAAGTGCTTTTTTACTTTTTACTCCTCGCGTTAATCATCAGCGCGTTATCCGTCTGCGGCGGCGGTGCTAACGCAACAGCGCATATTATTGAAGAAACTGACAGCACCGTAGGCCCACATTTTGTGTTCCTCGCACACCGAGACGAAGACTTTAACAAAGGCGTTCAATCTGACCGCCAGCGCAATGAAATTAAGACTTACGATAAAAGCGATAGCGCGGTATTGGGTTTCGAAGGTGAAACCATGCAGTTTGAACGGTATTTCTATGTATCTAGCGATATGTGGCGGGGCGTGTCGGGTGAAGACTTTATTCGCCCTAAATGGGGTATTTACCGTTCTGTTGCTGAGCTAGACAAATTACGGGGGCAAGAGGAACGCGTGAAGTTTGCGGATTTTGTAATACGTAAAGGAACGCCTTGACGCCCTAAAATAAAAGTTAATATTAAAAAGCGGCACGCCTTTTACTAGAGAAAGCGTACCGCTCTTATTATGCTTATCGGTTTACCTCAGTAAGGATTGCAGTAGAAACGTTTGCTAAACGGCCTCTACCAGCATGACTTACTTTTTTTCACTTTACTTTACTGGCAACACCTGTACCGATTCAGGTGCAGGGTACATCATGCTAAACGTAGGTGCGATATCACCCGAGCTAGCGTTCAAAATATTATCAAAGCGAAGGATCATACCGTTTGATTTTTCAGCGACATAAACGTGTCCATTGCTCAGCATAAGGTCTACCGGGTTTCCTAACATGGAATTAGGACCTGCAATATTAACCGATACATTAGCGAGCCCATCAGCACTGCCTGCGCCTGATATCACGTAGAGCTTTCCGTCGGTGGCATCGGCTGCACTACCTACATCAGAAATCACCAGACTATCGCTTTGGCTATCGTAATCGATACCGTGAATATTCGTTGGTGCTGCAAACACTGTGCCGCCGCTTGCCGGAACAATCAGTCTATCTTCACCGGTTATTACCGTTTGGCCACTTTCCATCTTGCGTACGACTTCTTCAAATACCGCAACGGTGCCATTGGTTAACGCTAAGTAAGCGCTATCAGTAGACGGGTCATAATCTACGTCCCATGGTCGCGCTCCGTTAGCAGCCTCTAAGGTGAGTAAAGGCGCTACATTACTGAAGCACACGGTGAAAATACCCTAACCGCAGGTGTAGTCTCGTTCACATCGGCAACAAATACCATGCCGTTGTCAGACGAGATATCTAAGCCTTTAGGCGCGATAAGCCCTGTTTCACTACCCACAATCATATGATCATAGCTATCGCTATACATCATACCGTCACGCACCGTTTTAAGACGATTAACCACGATAAGGCCGCCGGTAGATGTATCGGGGTTATCAAACGTGATGACACCATCACCGCTTGCTGTGTAAGCCGCACTTTCAATGCTCATCCCACTGTCAAATGTGCTTAGTTCACTTGATAAAACCGCGCTGTACTGGGCCACCTGCCCCGTGGTCTCACTGTCTGTTGAAGGATTGCTTGAAACAGAAAGCCCCCTAATTGGCATTGTTGCGATACCGTCGTCAGAGGCATCTACCATGGTCTCGAGTTCTGTAAACTCGGCAAGTGATTCTGGTTTTACTGAAGGCGTAGACAACGTTGGCGCTACATCACCACTTTCGCCGTTAAAAATATTCGAGAAAACCAAGATTGCATCATTTGACTTCTCTGCCACGCGCAAATCCGACCCTGTAAGGATAATATCCACCGGATTTCCAAGCTGCGTCGTTGCGCCACCAATTACTCTGGTAGGCACTGTTGCTCCGTCTGCAGTCGACACATTATCTAAAACAAAAATTTGGCCGTCGTCAGCGACCGCGGCATCACCAACATCTGATAACACAATACGGTTGGACATAGGCTCATAAACGATACCGTGAAGATTTATCGATAGCTGATTTCCATCAGCATCAGAGGGTACCACAGAGCGCATGACTGACGGGGCAAAATCAGAGCTTGCCACATCGTCATAGACTGCTAGCGTGCCGTCGGTCAGCGCAACATACAGTCTGTCACTTTCTTCGTCATAGGCAAGGTCCCATGGCTTTGCCGACGTCATAATTTCCGCAATAGGCGCTACGTCGCCCGCTGCTTGGCCGCCGAATACACTTATTTTCTGACCGTTAAAGTCTGCGACCATGATAAGGCCAGCCTCTTCGGCAAACGCGATCCCTTTCGGATTAACTAGGCCTGTGGCAGCGCCGGTGAGTTCGTGCCCTCTATTCATCATATAGTTGGACTGAGCATCGAAACCACAAAAACTTCTCACTAACGGTAAGTCACTATCGCCTGCCTGAACTAACGCGCCGCTTTGCGTCAAGACGATGCCTTCATTCGCGCCTGTCGTTACCGTACTTAGCGCACTGGCGTTTTGATCAATTGCGGTTACCGTATTTCGGTTGTCATCACCATTATTGGCAACAAGGAAAGTGGCCGCAGCAAAGCCGGGGGTACCATCTTGCCCTGGTGCTCCATCTTGGCCTGGCGCGCCGTCGACGCCATCTCTACCGTTAGTGCCGTCGTCACCATCACAGGCGCTTAAGGCGAAAACCATAGCCGTCGCTAATAGTGACAATTTTATTTTTTGCTGCGATGTTTTATTAAGTTCCATTATCATCTCCATACTTGTTTTATTTGAAGAGACGCTGTCAACCGCAAATGTGTGCGATAAGTACTGCTCACGTCCTGTTCAACAAGCCAAACGACCAACATTTGATATTGGATGCAACAAAAATAAAAAAACCTCAACGCATTGCTGCTGTTGAGGTTTTTATTATGAGTAACCGTGGTTATTTAGCGAGGAGGGAAACCACCGCCTCCGCCGAAGCCGCCTCCGCCAAAACCACCAGGGCCGCCTGGCCCGCCTGGTCCACCGAAACCGCCACCGGGTGGCACCATGCCTTTCATCTGGCGCATCATTTTCTTCATGCCGCCGCCAGACATTTTTTTCATCATTTTCTGCATTTGTGTAAACTGCTTAAGCAAGCGGTTTACATCTTGTATTTGCGTACCTGAACCCGCTGCGATACGACGCTTGCGCGAGCCTTTGATAATATCAGGGCGAGCGCGCTCAGCTGGTGTCATTGAATTAATGATGGCTTCCATTTGGTTGAACTGCTTGTCGTTTGCCTGATCTTTAATCTTATCAGACATCCCCCCCATGCCAGGCAGCTTATCTAGCATGCCCATCATGCCGCCCATGTTCTTCATTTGCTCAAGCTGATCTTTAAAGTCTTGAAGATCAAAGCCCTTGCCTTTTTGAACTTTTTTCGCCAGCTTTTCGGCTTTTGATTTGTCGACCTTGCGCTCAACTTCTTCGATAAGGCTTAGTACGTCGCCCATCCCCAAGATACGAGAAGCAATACGCTCAGGGTGGAATGGCTCAAGCGCATCCACTTTTTCGCCCATACCGATGAACTTAATGGGCTTACCTGTTATGTGACGTACAGATAATGCCGCACCGCCGCGGGCGTCACCGTCGGCCTTAGTAAGAATAACACCGGTCAGTGGTAGCGCGTCGTTAAACGCTTTTGCTGTATTAGCGGCATCTTGACCTGTCATGGCATCAACTACGAATAGGGTCTCAATGGGCTTAACCGCAGCGTGTAACTCTGTAATTTCGTTCATCATGTCGTTATCGACGTGCAAACGGCCTGCTGTATCTACAAGCAGAACATCAAAGAAGTTTTTCTTCGCTTCAGCGATGGCATCGTTAACGATATCAATGGGCTTTTGTAAGATAGTAGATGGGTGAAACGCAACCTTCACTTCATCAGCTAGGGTTTCAAGCTGCTTGATAGCGGCCGGACGATAAACGTCAGCACTGACTACCATCACTTTCTTTTTCTCACGTTCAGTCAGGTACTTAGCAAGTTTACCTACAGAGGTGGTTTTACCCGCACCTTGTAAACCAGCCATAAGCACTACAGCAGGAGGCTGAGTGGCTAGGTTAAGCTTTTCATTCGCCTCCCCCATTACCGACTCGAGTTCAGACTGAACGATTTTTATGAATACTTGGCCTGGCTTTAAGCTTTTAGTAACTTCTGTACCAACCGCACGCTCTTTTACCTGAGCAACAAACGCTTTGACCACTGGCAGCGCTACGTCGGCTTCAAGCAGCGCCATGCGCACTTCGCGTAGCGTCTCTTTAATATTGTCTTCAGTAAGACGCCCTTTACCGCTTACATTTCGTAATGTTTGGCCTAAGCGTTCTGATAAATTCTCAAACATAGTATGAAACTTCTTTTTATTTCAGACGTAATGCGTGCATTGTAACGTAAAAGCGCACCGTAACGTACCCACAATTACGGTTAAATTTTTACCCAATTGCACCAGAAGGTACCTATATACCCACACTAAAAGTGGGTGTGAAACAAACAAAATCAAGGAGATGGTTGAATTTACTTGCAAGTTGCAGTATCAATACCGACTCAGTCGGTGAACACATCACCCACGTATTACAGGACGCATCATGAACACCCTTTTCGCCATCTCTGCTGCCCTACTCTATGCTCTCGCTGCTGCAGTGCTTATTGGCAAATTCGTACATCAAGACGGCCCCAATAAGCGTTTAGGGTTGTCACTTGCAAGTCTAGGCGCAATAGCGCATATCGCATTTCTAACCAATGTTATTATTGTGGCCCCTGGCCAAGACATGAGCGTTACTAACGTACTGTCACTGGTTTCTTGGATAATAACCATATCCATGTTGGTATTTGCACGGGCTATTCCAAACCTTATTTTGCTTCCCGTTGTTTTTGGTTTTGCAAGTTTGACGGTGTTGGCATCACAGTTCATTCCCGTGTCTTACATTATGCACATTGAGCTGCAGCCCGGGTTAGTTATCCATATTAGTTTGTCGCTTTTTGCTTACTGTACTTTGGTGATTGCATTTCTTTATGCCCTGCAAATGTCTTACATCACTTACAGGTTAAAGCAAAAAGGCGCAGCCCTATTACACTCTTCGTTGCCGCCATTAATGCTGGTAGAAAACATCCTATTTAAACTTCTACTTGCCGGAACATCACTATTAACTGTGTCGCTAATCAGCGGTTTTGTGTTTTTAGAAGATATGTTTAATAAAACTTACGCACACAAAACCGTGCTTTCTGCTGCTGCTCTTGTGGTGTTTCTTATTCTATTAATTGGGCAAAAGCTTCGAGGTTGGCGTGGTAAGCAGGTTATCGCACTAACCGTTTTGGGCGTTGCGCTATTGTCGCTAGCTTACTTCGGTAGCAAGTTAGTTCGCGAGTTTTTATTGTCAGCATGATAAAATAACCCGCTACCCCGCTACCCCGCTCACCTGACTCATCACCAACCTCGCTAGGTTACCTAGCCAAAAGCACTGATGTCTGCGGTTTTCTAAACAATTAGGGGCATATCAACAATTTCCCCTTGAAACCCAGACATCAAATCAATACATTTGAAGCCTAAGTATAGACAGGGACCCCCTAATTGGACGACATATCAACGAGTACGCTGTTTATCGCGCTCGGCGTACTCATATTACTATCAGCGTATTTCTCTAGCTCAGAAACTGGCATGATGTCGATAAACCGCTATCGGCTCAAGCACTTACAAAGTGAAGGCAACCGTTCAGCAATACGGGTTGCTAAGCTTTTGGACAGGCCTGATCGCCTTATCGGTCTAATTCTTATTGGTAACAACCTTGTCAATATTGCGGCGTCTTCGCTTGCAACCATACTGTGTATTCGCTTATTCGGCGATTACTGGGGCCTTTTCGCCGCTACGTTTGGCTTAACCTTGGTGCTACTCATTTTCGCAGAAGTGACGCCTAAAACATTGGCGGCGCTCTACCCTGAAAAAATCGCGTTTCCTAGCTCGCTTATTCTTCTGCCTTTGCTCACCTTACTATACCCGTTTGTGGCCGCTATAAATGGCATCACCAATGGCATCTTGGCATTACTTCGTATTAGCCCTGCTAATGGAAGTGATGACTCGTTAAGTCGCGAAGAATTAAGAACGGTTGTATTTGAAGCCGGCACCATGATCCCTAAAAAGCACCAAGATATGTTGGTCAGTATCTTAGATTTAGAAAGCGTGACCGCCGAAGATATTATGGTGCCCCGCGCTGAGATTTTTGCCATCGACATCAATGACGATTGGAAGAAGATTCAAAAGGCGCTGACTCATGCGCAGCACACCCGAGTTTTACTGTATCGCGATAGCATTGATGACGCAGTGGGCTTCGTTCACGTGCGCGATGCGCTGCGTCTTCTATCAAAAGACCAGTTTACCAAGTCTAGTCTACTGCGCGCAGTACGAGAAATTTACTACACGCCAGAATCAACGCCGCTTCACACGCTAATGTATAAGTTCCAAGCGGAAAAAGAGCGAATCGCTCTTGTGGTGGACGAATATGGCGACATTATGGGCCTGGTAACGCTAGAAGATATTTTAGAAGAAATTATTGGTGACTTTACCACCAGCATGGTGCCAGACCACAGTAAAGAGGCGCACGTACAGCAAGATGGATCTGTGTTAGTTGACGGAAGTGCAAACGTACGTGAGTTAAACAAAGAGATGAACTGGAATTTACCCACTGAAGGCCCGAAAACCCTGAATGGGTTATTGCTCGAGTACTTAGAAGACATTCCTGAGAACAAGGTTAGCGTGCGCTTGGCAGGATACCCATTAGAGATTGTGGATATTTCAGAAAGCATGATAAAAACGGTTCGGATCATGCCCGAATATTATGTGCCCCCTAGAGACTCAAATAATGACGGTTAAGGTTTATTGCCTATAGCTCACCTTTTGCTTCGTCAGCTAGGCGCTGCTCACGGTTCGCCAGTGCCCTAGCTTTCGCAGCAGCAACTTTATCTGATAGCTCAGATAGTTTGGCAATAATATCCTGCGTCTCCTCATCTTCACGTAAATCCGCCTCCGCCATATGCGATTGCAATGAACGCTTAAGGAGCTCAGGAATAGATTTGCTATCCATTTCCCAACCCTTCAATAGAATAAACTTTGACACTCTCAAAGATACTATCGACTGGAGAAAAGGATACTTAACGATTAATTGAACAATTCTTGGAATTTATCGGCGACGCTGAATAAAAACGTTAAAGGCCCTGATAGTGAGTGACTAACGTGCCCTTGTGTTCGCGTAGCGAGTATTTAATGACGGCAATAGAAGCCGTAGAAAACAAACTTGTTGTGTACGACTGGCATAACTCATCAACTAAGTAGCTAACTAAGGGCATATGGCTTACTACCAACAACTTTTTGATCGGCTTTTTTGAGTTGACCGCGGCATGTAGCAGGCCATCAATGTAATCGCTCACAAGTTTCGGCGAGCCTTCTGGAACAATATCATCACTACTTTCTACTTTGCCTGCAGCAATATCTAGCGACACCATATCATGGGTTTGCTTTGCTCGACGGTAGGGGCTAACAAGCGCTAAATCAACGACGCCTGTATTGCAATATTGGTCTTTTAACCACAATGCGGCGGTTTTAGCTTGTTCTCTACCTAGAGGGGTAAGCTGTCTGCTTTTATCATCGAGTCGGGGCGCTTCGGCTTCACCGTGACGCATAATGAAAAGATAAATGTCGTCGTTGCTACTTTGACCTGACATAACATTGCGCATAGTATTAATGAATGTATGCTAACGATATCAGAGAGCTGATACTACGCCTAGCGCTAAACGGCGAATAGTGAGAATTTTCGTACATTATTTAACGTTTTGTGAAGTTCTTCTAAATAGATGCTCCAGCAGTAAGGTGCTCCTGACCAAAAACGAGACAATGTGAATAACACCATAAACTTAGAAAATGCGCATCACGTTACTCTACCCAATGGATTGTGTGCCATGTTATGCCATACACCTGAAGCCAGCGAGTCTTTCGTATCTATGGCGGTTAGAGCGGGTCATTTTTACGACCCTAACGATTGTCAGGGGTTGGCCCACCTACTTGAACACATGCTTTTTATGGGAAGTCGCCACCTGCCCAAGCCGAACGCAATTAATGGGTTTATTGAGCAACACGGTGGAACAATAAACGCCTGGACGGGGACTGAATACGCCAACTACCACTTTAGCTGTAGCGGCGGTGCGTTAGCGCAAACCTTGCCCGCGTTTGCTGATATGCTTAGACAGCCCTTGTTCGAAGAAGACGCATTAACTAACGAAATAAAAAACATTCACGCTGAGTTCGAATTTAAGAAAAAAGATGACCTTCGTCGTCTGTACCAAATTCACAAAGAAACCTGTAATCCTCACCACCCCTTTGCGAAATTTTCCGTAGGCAACAGCGACACCTTTTCACAGCATGAATGCGCTGAACTAAAGCACCGGCTAAAATCTTTACATCAAACTTACTACTGCGCTTTGAATATGCGATTGTGCATTGCCAGCCCTATGCCAACTCCTCAGCTTGAAGCTCTTATACACCAGTGCTTTGGCACGCTGCCAAGTGGCGAACTCGCGCCCGACAACTGGCCCCCTCTGTATACTGAAAACGAGTTGGGCATACAGATAAATATACACCCGTTACAATCAGCTAAACGAATGATTGTGACTTTCGCCCTCCCTGCTTTGCAAAACGATTACAAAACAAAGCCGTTAAACTACATCAGCCACTTAATTGGTGATGAGGGCGAAGGCAGCTTGCTTGCTTATTTAAAAGAAAAGGACTGGGCGCTCAACCTGATTGCAGGCTCAGGCATTGAGGGAGACAAATTTAAAGACTTTAATGTGAGTTTTCAGCTCACTCAGAAAGGCCTTGAAAACAAATCGCAGGTATTAGAAGCCCTCTTTAGCTACATAGCGTTAATTCGAAACGACTCTGTAGAAGAGTGGCGCTTTCACGAGAAGTCGCAGCTTAACGCCCTAGCCCTTGAATACGAAGAAAATGTAAAGCCACTCGGCCTAGTGACTGAGTATGCCGAGCATCAGTTTATCTTTGACGCTAGCGAGTTAAACCAGTTGCGTTCGACAATTGGTAGTTTTGACCGAACTGTTATAGAACACGCTTTATCTTACTTTACACCAGACAATATCCGTTTAAAGGTAATTTCAAAAGATGTAGACACCACGCAGGTTTGCGCGTTTTATGAGGCGGAATATAGCGTTGAGCCTATTGACGATAGCGTATTACGTTCGCTCGCTTCGCCTAAAAAAATAGCGGCACTAAACCTTCCTCCACCTAACCCTTACTTGGCAAAAGAATATTCTCTTGTTTTGCCCGAAACAGGGTTCAATATTCCCAATAAACTTGTCGACAACGGCCACTATCGCTTTTGGTTTGCTCAAGACCAGCAGTTTCATAGCCCAAAAGGCGATATTTATATCTCCTTTGATGCGACCTCTTTTTCAAATTCTTTAACCTCGGTCGCGGCAAAGCGAATTTGGTTAGGCGCGCTAAATGACTACTTACAAGCTAAATACTATCGCGCCGAGATTGCTGGATTACATTATAGAATTTATGGGCATCAGGCGGGGTTTACTCTGCATACTCGAGGCTTTACTAATCAACAGACATTGTTAGCCGGCCAGCTTCTTGACGCTGTGTTGAGTTTCACCCCGGACGAGCGGGCATTTGAACACCATAAAGCCCTTCAAATTCAAAGCTTACATAATTCGCTTTTAAACAAGCCTACTAACCGTTTATTTTCCCGATTAAGCGTGCTGATTCAAAGAAACACGCAAGCGCCAGTTGAACTGTTAGACGTGATCGACAACATCTCTTATGACCAAATGCTTACCAGCCGAAGTAAGGCCTTTGAGCGATACTTTGTCGAAGCCTTTATGCATGGGAACTGGACCAGTGATGAAGCAAAATCGTTTTTAGCCTCTCTTAAAGGTCAATGCGATAGCGCGGGTGGTGCACCGCTATCACGGGCTGTATCGAAGTTACCAGTAGGCGGCACTTTGTACCATGAAGTGGTGTGCAACCATGATGACTCGGCAGTGGTGCTTTATCTCCAAGCCCCGTCGCCCAGTTTAACAGACACAGCCCTTTGCATGGTATTGGAGCAAATGCTGGCGGCGCCATTTTTTAATTCACTAAGAACAGAGCAGCAGCTAGGCTACATTGTTGGTACGGGCTATGTTCCCCACAACCAGCATCCGGGAATGGCCTTTTACATTCAAAGCCCTCAGTGCAGCCCTAAACAGTTGTTAGATGCCATGACAAGTTTTTTATTCCAGCAACTAAACGAAATTGAGTTCTATCGCTTTTACTGGCCTACTATTCAACAAAACCTTATTAAACAACTAGAAGAAAGGGACCTAACCCTCTCTATGAAGTCACAGCGGTTATGGGTTAGTTTGGGAACCCAAGATTTAGGTTTTAACCGCAACACAAAGCTTGCAGAGCGCGTGAAGAGCCTTAGCTTTGAAGAAATACAAGACTTCGCACACCAGTTAGCCAAGCGCGAACGGTGTGGAGAGCTCGTGCTGTTTTCCAAAGGAAAATTTGAAACTATACCGACTAACGAAAAGCGCACTATTAACAGTATTTCTCAGTTTAAGCAGGAAATACCTTATTACTGATAAGTTAATACCTTCACCTTTTGCCAACTCTATTGAAACGTACATCTTAATCGATTTACAAATGCGAGTTGGCTATTAAGTAACCCACCAATATTGTTATTTCCAAAAAGTCCTTGTAGAGACACTTTTAATTCGGCATATTTATTGTTCTGGTCGTTAGGGATGCTGCCAGTAAATAAATAAAAAAATAATAAATGGCGTAAGCCAAAGGTGTTTAGGTGCGCTCAACCCTAATATATTCAATGCTGCTTCTTTATGTTGGCTTTGTCGGGAGTACTTTTTTCCTCCGCAAAGGCGATAGAGGTTTCTGATCTTCATTTTACAGAATTAAATAAGCAACACGGCCTCTCAGACACCGCAGTACTTGATATTGTGGAAGACCACATGGGCTTTATTTGGCTGGCAACGTCAAATGGCCTCAATCGCTATTCAGGTTATGACGTAAAGCAATATCATCCGTCAGATGTCGACCCGAATTCCCTACCTTCAGGCTACATTCAAACGCTATTTGTCGATTCAGAGGGCAAATTGTGGGTTGGAACCCATTCAGGGCTAGCGCTCTACCAGCCCGAGTCAGACAGCTTTAAAGTCTTCGATAAAGATAACTCTGTGATAAAAACAGATTTGATCACTGCAATTTCAGAAGCGAAAAATGGCGACATCCTTTTCGCTGACCGCAAATTTCTTTACCGTTTCTCCAAAGAAAACTCCCAAATAATTGTACTAAAACAAGTTTTTAAAGAAGAAAGTTTTATAAAAGTAATTTTCGAAGAAGCCAACCGCATATGGGTTGGGTCCAATAAATTCGGCGCTGCCTTAATAGACACTGAAACGCTAGAGGTTCATAAAGCAAGTAAAGTAAACCCTTGGGGCGTCGCTTTAGATATACGTGCGCTTCACGATATCACCGTTATTAACGGTAATTATTGGTTGGCTACAAATGAGGGCCTTATCGTTTTGGCCTCCAACGGACGGATTTTAAAGCGAATCCACAGCGATGATTTAGGGGTGAGCGAAGAAGTTAATACTTTTTCAATCTCTGTTGTTGGTAACGATATTTGGGTCGGCACCTATATTGGACTGTTTTTATTATCGGACGCTGCTGAAAGCACCATATCACCTGATTACCGCCCCGATTACCTGCACTTAAATTCAGACATATATAACTCAACAGGCATTCCATCCGCCATTGTAATGCGAGTAATAGAAGACCGCACCGGCGTGGTGTGGGCCGCAACCTTTCATCGCGGCGCTTTCAAGTATCACCCTGAATATGCCAGCGTGCACTTTCAACCCGTTTATAATTCTGACCGCCAAAGCGACGATAACTTCTCTACCGTGTGGGGCTTTGCTGAAAGCAGCGACAAGACACTTTACCTGGTTTCCCAGCAAAAAGGGCTAGGGAAAATCTCTCGGGAAACGGGAAATGTGTCCTTTTACAACTTTTTCGAAGAAATGGACTCAGCCATACACTACTGGGATATTGAAATAGATGACCAAGATAACATTTGGATAGCTTCATCTGAAGGCTTACTTGTGGTCAAAAACACTCCCGACGGATTAGTTTTATTACATGAGTATTTCAAAGGTTCGTTTATCGATCATATCTTTAAAAGTGAAACAGCAATTTGGTTGCAGGTAGCCGTTGGCCAAGTATATTCGATAAATATTAACTCCCTCTCCCCTCAGCCAAAGGGCAGCGAGGTAATAAAAGCTGCACTTACTGAAAAATCTGGTGATATATTAGCCATATATGAGGATACCAGTAATAACGTTTGGTTTAGGGCTGGTGAAAAACTTGTTATTTACTCTGTAAACGAAGGAAGAGTTATTCAAGTTCTTGATTCATCAAACGGCATAAACTCTTTAGTCTATGGCGTACATGAAACCCCATCTGGTTTGTGGTTAACCACACGTTCTGATGGCGTAATCCAGCTAGATAAAAATAGCTTTGCCCTGATTAATAAACAGAAAAGAGATAATCAAAGCGGCTTTATCACATCAACAACGGCGGTGGAAAATAGCATATGGTATTCTGACGCCAAAGGGGTTCATAAGGTTCACTTACCGACCCTAAGAGAGGCTGACAGCATTCCCAATGGACAGTTGGAGTTTAATTCTCTTGGCGAAGGCGCTGTAATTGCAACCGCTGATAAAACGATTTATTTTGGTGGTAATAAAGGCTTTGTTAAAATTTCAAAGCAAGCGATGAACGTGAGTGACCAAGTCAAAAAAACCCTCCCCCCGCAACTTTATCAAGTTAACGTGTTTGGATCATTGGCAAAAGCTAAACGTAGACAGATAGAAAATGAAGAAGCCTCAAGTTATCAATCTTTTAAAGAGAATATCACCTATGAGGAACAGTTAGCGCTGAAGCACGACGAAACCCGTTTTAGTATTTCTTTTGGTCTTATTAATCCGGTTTATCCAGACCAAGTGGCGTATCGTTACAAGCTTGTGGGTTTTGAGAGTGATTGGATTTATGTTGATAAGGAGCGGAACGCGCAATTCAACAACATATCCTTTGGCAATTATACCTTTGAAGTTCAAGCAAAAGAACCGGGTAAAGCGTGGTCTGATAGTCGAAACTTACGAATTTCAATAGACCGCCCACCCTGGCTTCACTCGGTAGCGCTAGTTTTTTACTGCATTGTCGCATTGGCCATACTCGCCTTTATTGTGCGTCAATATCAAATCAGAAAAGCAAATCAATTGGCTATTAAAGAGTCTGAAGAGCGTTTAAAACTTACGCTTTGGAGCTCTGGCGACGAACTGTGGGACTGGGATGTTTACCGAGGGCAAGTCTACCGGGCCAATACCTGGGGCGCCTTAGATTTTCCGCAGGACGATATTCGTACCACCGGCGCGTATGATGCCAACATTCATCCTAACGATATCAATCGCGTAAAGACCGCGTTACGAGAGCATTTAGAGGGGAATAGCGATTTTTACGAGCTTGCCTATCGTGCTAAAACCTTTAAAAATCAGTGGATTTGGATATTAGACCGCGGGAAAGTAGTAGAGCGCGATCACAACGAGCAGCCAGTGCGAATGACAGGGACGCTTAAGAATATCCACCACCTTAAGGAGGCAGAAGAGCAGCTTAATCTATTTAAACGCTCTATTGAAAACATCTCGGAAGGGGTGTTCATCACGAATACGCAGTTTAAGTTTATTAGTGTCAATAACGCTTACTGCCGCTATACGGGAGAAACCCGCGAGCAGGCCCTCGCCAGCTACATGCACTTCCATTTGTACCCCGACGCATTTACCGAAGAAATTAAGAAAACCCTTAAAACTAAAAGCAACTGGTCGGGCGAAGTAGAGAGCGTGCGCGTAAATGGCGAACGTTATGAAATGGAGCTTAATATTGATGCGGTTCACGATGAAGACGGAAAAATTAGCCATTTCGTAGGGGTATTTAGCGATATAACCTCGCGTAAGAGTACCGAAAAAGAGCTATTGAAACTCGCTAATGTCGACCCGCTCACAGAGCTTCCCAATCGCTCGTTTTTCCAGGCGAGTCACCAAAACTTGGTGCGAAAGGCAGCACAACACAGCCTGCTTTGCTTAGACATGGATAACTTCAAAAAGATCAACGATTCCCTAGGCCACCAAACCGGCGATATCTTGATTAAACAAATCGCCAAACGGCTACAGCGCATTACGGGTAAAAACGCCACCTGTTATCGCTTAGGTGGCGATGAATTTAGTATATTGATGGAAGACAATGCGGATATCCACACGGTAACCCACTACGCCCAAAACTTACTAGATACCCTGTCGCGCCCGTTTATTATCAATAAGCAGGAGTTCGTCCTTGGTGCCAGTATTGGTATTGCATTTTTCCCAGACGACGGTGAATCCCCCCAAGAAATGTTGAAAAATGCCGACACAGCCATGTACTTTGCTAAAAACAATGGTGGCAATAGCTATCAATTCTTTAGTGGTGAAATGAACCAAAACGCGGTTAGGCAGCTGCAAATTGAAAATCTTATTCGCCAAGGCATTAAAGACGATCTGTTCACTGTGTATTACCAGCCCAAAGTGGATATCGCTTCTGGTAAATTGGTAAGTATGGAAGCACTGGTGCGTTTCGAACACCCGCAAAAAGGCATAGTGAGCCCCGGGCAATTTATTCCGTTGGCAGAACAAACTGGTCAAATTATTGAAATTGGTGAGCAGGTACTGCGAAAAGCCTGTGCCGATACGAAACGCTGGGTAAATCAAGGGTTATTTAGCGGCCGTGTTGCCGTGAACATTTCAGCAAAGCAATTCGAGTTGCCCGATTTGGACGACAGGATAAATAAAATATTAAGCGATGTGGGTTTGTCACCGCTGCATTTGGAGTGTGAAATTACCGAAGGTACGCTAATGGAAAGCCCTGAAAACGGGCTACAAATGATGACTCGCCTTCGCGAGCGCGGTATTCACCTTGCGCTAGATGATTTTGGTACAGGCTACTCGTCGTTAGCGTATTTAAAACGCTTCCCTTTGAATACCTTAAAAATCGATAAAGCCTTTATTGACGATATTGCAAAGAGTAACGTCGACCGCCATATGGCCGCCGCTATCATAAACATTGCCCACAACTTGGGGCTAAAAGTGGTGGCGGAAGGCGTTGAAGAAGAGTCTCAACTCGACATTCTGCGACGTTATGACTGTGAAATGCTGCAGGGCTTTTTATATAGCCGCCCGCTAAACGCAGAGCGCTTTGAAAAACTGCTAACAGAAAACCAAAAGCTTCATACCCTTTTAGGTAATACGCAATTCTAGAATGACGCGCCTTGTTTAAGGGGCGTCAAATTTCCTTACAGACTTCCGCTTTTTGCAGCATAAGGCAAAACACGTCCTTTTAATCCTTCGTATATTAGACTTTAGTGCCAACTTTATGGCGCTAGAATATCCCCCTTCAGCCCACACAAAAAATTAATCCATAACCTACTGATTTTAATAGATATTAAATATTTTTTCAATATTGGCACGCTACTCGCAATACCATTGGTGTCGATAAGAAATATAAAACAATCGGCTTTGTTTGTTCGTTCAAAAAAATAATCAGAGGAAATTAACATGTTAAAAGAGTACGCCGTTGCACTAGTACTTTCTACCGCTACCCCAGTTGCTGCCGACAAGCAAGAAGGCGCTAAGCAAGCTCCTGAGTCACAAGAAACCATTACCCAGCCAGAGTACGTAAAGCCTAAGACAGGTGGCGGCCATGGCGGTGGCGTGGGCTTCTAATTTGAAGTTGAAACGATTTTCAAAAAAAAGAGAGCCTCTGCTCTCTTTTTTTATATCTGGGGGATAAACAACACTACTATTAGTTTACTAAAACGCTACAGCTACGCCGCAATATAAAGGTTATTAAACCCAACTGCATTACGCCAGTGTAAATGTCGAGAGATAGAGAACATAGGCAGTAGAACAGGGCCTAGAATAAGACCGGCAATTGCCCACTTCTTCGCGTTCATTCCCCATTTAAACGCTTCTACATAAAAATATAGAGAAAATATAACGCTTAATACTACGAGTGCAATCACACTACCTCCAACCTGTTTAACCTTAATTTGCAGAATTATTTGTCTCTATCAATTATTCACGTTAAGCCACTGATAATTGACGCCAACAATTTGACACGTTTAATTCTTAGCCGCGCAGATTTTACCCAAAATAGAACAATAAACCAGCAGAAATAGACGTCAGGCACAAAAAAACCGGGCTAAGCCCGGTTTTTTAACATTTTATAAACTTAACTATAAAATGTTTGATCATTTTCCGCCATGTTCACCAACACATCGGCCGGTGCGAATTTATCGCCTACCGCTGTTGCATAGTGATTAAGGCGCGCAACCACATGTTTAATGCCAAGCATATCCATATAGCGAAATGGTCCGCCTAAAAATGGAGGGAAGCCAATACCGAAGATAGCGCCGATATCACCATCACGAGCGTTACGAATAACGCCTTCATCCAAGCAACGCGCTGCTTCGTTTAGCATCATTAGTACACAACGTTCAGCCACTTCTTTTTCGCTTAGCTTAGCAGAAGGTGATAGCCCAAGAAGCTCGTAGATAGACTCATCCACTTCTTTACCAGGTTTTTTACCCTCGTAAGAATAGAACCCTTTCTGATTCTTCTTACCTTTTCTGCCATCGGCCAATACTTTGTCGAAGGCACTAGGCGCAGTGAAACGCTCACCAAACGCCTCTACAAGGAATGGGATGATCTTGGTACCTACATCAATGCCCACTTCATCAAGAAGCTTAACAGGCCCTACAGGGAAGCCAAATTTAACCAGAGACTTATCAATATGCTCAATAGGCTCACCGTCAAGGATAAGGTTCGCCGCTTCGTTCATGTACGGGGCTAAAATGCGGTTTACGTAGAAGCCCGCGCCGTCTTTAACTACAACCGGCGTCTTACCTTGCTTTTTAGCAAACTCAACCGTTGAAGAAATTACTTGGTCTGACGTTTTCTCATGCGCAATAACTTCAGCTAGCGGCATTTTGTCTACTGGCGAGAAGTAATGTAGGCCAATCACGTTTTCTGGACGTGCTGCTTCTGCCGCGATCTGCGTAATAGGGATCGACGAAGTGTTAGACGCAAAGATGGTGCTTTCTTTGCAGTTTTCTTCAATATCCGCCACCATCTTTTGCTTAAGATCTAAGTCTTCAAAAACAGCTTCTACAACAATATCTACATCTTGATAACCGCTGTAATCTAACGTTCCGGTTAATAGCGCAAGTTGCTTCTGCATTTCGCTGTTACGCATGAAACGCTTCTTGACCTTCTTGTTTAAAATGTCGTAACTGTATTTCATTGCGTTAGCGATGCCTTCAGCGCGGACATCTTTAATACGCACAGGTACGCCCGCTTTCGTTGAAGTTACATAGGCAATACCACCGCCCATTAAACCACCGCCAAGCACGCCGACCTTTTTCATCTTTTCAGGTTTAACACCTTCAACACCGTTCTCTTTCTTCATTTCCGTTGTCGCGAAGAAAATTTGGCGAAGTTGGAATGACTCAGGGGTCATGACAAGCTTACCGAACGCTTCTGCTTCGGCTTTAAGGCCCGCTTTCATATCTTCGTTGATACCAGTTTCGATAACATCGATGATATGGCCAGGTGCAGGGTAGTTGCCTTTCGTTTTTGCAAAGGTCGCTTCGCGCGCTTTTTTGAACATCATGTTACGGCCTGGGCCGGTCTTTTCTAACATTTTGTCCATCACGCTTTTTTGCGGTGCTTCACGTTCAGGCTTGCGCTTAAGAGCAAACTGCTCTGCCACTTTTAACAGCACGCTATGCGGCACTACATCGTCTACAATGCCGTATTTTTTGGCTTGTTTGGCTCGCGCAGGAGACCCGGTAAGCATCATCTTCATTGCTTGCTGAACGCCAATTAGACGAGGAAGACGCTGTGTACCACCACTGCCCGGCAGCAAGCCTAGCTGAACTTCTGGTAAACCTACCTGAGTACTCGGTGAATCGGTACATACACGATAGTGACACGCCAATGCTAGCTCTAAACCACCGCCTAATGCAGGGCCATGAATAGCGGCAACAAACGTCGCCTTCATGTTTTCAATTCTATCGAAAATGGCTTGGCCACCAGCAGCAATGGTGGTGGCGTCTTCAGCAGTTTTACACTCAGCAAGCATACTGATATCTGCACCTGCCACAAACGAGGTAGGCTTACCGCTGGTAAGGACTACACCTTTAATGCTGCTATCACGCTCAATATCATCGAGCATGGTAGAGATTTCATCGCCGAATTCCGCTTTAAGCGTATTCATACTTTCGCCAGGCACGTCCATGCTAAGAATAGCAACGCCATTATCCTGCTTTGTTAACGTGAATGCGCCAGATGTTGGCTGAACTTCATTTGTCATTTCTTGTTCCTGACTCATCTTATTCTGTCTCCACAATCATAGCGGCACCTAGACCACCGGCAGCACACGCAGTTAATAGACCTGAACCACCGCCACGACGATTCAACTCATTTAGCATTTGCGTAATCATTCGAGTACCGGTTGCGGCAAATGGGTGACCATAAGCAATAGAGCTACCCATTACGTTAAACTTATCCATATCAATTTCGCCAGTTGCTTTGTCGCGACCTAATTTCTCTTTGGCGAATTTGTCGCTTGCAAACATTTTAACGTTAGCCAACGTTTGCGCTGCAAACGCTTCGTGCATTTCAATTAGTGTTAGGTCGTTAAGGGTCATGCCCGCACGGTCAAGAGCGATAGGCGTAGCATATGACGGGCCCATCAACATGTCTTCCCACACGTCTATTGCAGCGAATGCATAGCTTTTGATGTAACCCAGTGGGGTATAACCTAGCTCTTTTGCACGGCTTTCTGTCATCATTAGCACTGCAGAAGCACCATCGGTCAGTGGTGTAGCGTTAGCGGCGGTGACAGAACCGTATTTTTTGTCAAACACAGGGCGAAGCTTTGCGTACCCTTCAAGCTTTGAGTCAAAGCGTACGTTGTTATCGCGCTCAAGGGCCCCTTTATAAGGTTCTGCATACGCTGTCATTACTTCGCTTGACAATTTACCCGCTTCCCAGCTTTCAGCCGCAAGGCTGTGCGAACGGTGCGCTAGCTTATCTTGCTCTTCACGAGAAATCTGGTGTGTTTTTGCCATTTGTTCGGCCGTTTGGCCCATCGACAAACCGGTAGAGTACTCCGCTACCGCAGGTGGAACGGGCGCGAGGTCTCTTAAGCTTAAGCGCTTGAAGATATTCAGCTTCTGACCAAGGGTTTTGGTTTTCTGTAAGTCTACTAGCGCGCGCGCTAGATTTTTTGACACTCCAATTGGCGACACAGACGTTGAATCTGCACCACCAGCAATACCCACTTGAACCGTACCAGCCATCATGCTTTCAGCAATATTGACTGTTGATTGGAAACTTGTAGCACAGGCGCGTGACACGCTGTATGCGTCAGTGTGAACGTTCATTCCCGTGCCAAGGACTATTTCACGCGCAATGTTTGGCGCTTCAGGCATTTGGACTACCTGACCATAAACGACCTGATCAACCCACTCTTTTTGAACACCATGGCGAACGAGAAGTTCGTTTACGACCATTTTACCTAAATCTACAGCCGGTACGCCGTGGAAATATGTAGCCATTTTCGCAAACGGAGTACGCAACCCCGCGACAATGGCGATGCGATCACCCTCTCGGGTAGTAACTGATTGTTTTGTAGCCATAATGCACCTAAATTGAGGACCTACTTTAAACTTCGCTTTACTGATTCAAAGTGGTCTGACCTGTAATAAACCCGATTTTTACAAACTATGAACAAAATAGCAAATAATGCGGGGAGAAGGACAATATAAATAGAACTAACGTTGTTACCGCCATCAATAGACAGTAGTAAACAACAATGGTTTTGCCATAAGCACCACCAAATATCGTATTTTTATTACCATTTGACGACTTGAAGAAAGATACAATGAACCTTATATGGAAATGAAAGTCTGTTTTGTGTCATTGTGGCGCGTACTTAGATTTGTATAATTTATTTATAGCGTAAGCGATCACTTTTTTAGTGGTTCGTTTATGCCTCGGTCGAAATGACACTTCCCTATAACGAGAACTCAAACGGAAATTTTGCATTATGGCAGCAGCGCAATTTCAACAGTTACATGCTTATCTAGACCAGCAAATTATTGGTCAACATGCGTTAACTAAAAGCCTTCTTATCGCTCTTTTAGCTGATGGTCACCTGCTTGTAGAGGGGCCTCCCGGACTTGCAAAAACTCGCGCAATTAATGCATTGGCAAACGGTATCGACGGTGACTTCCATCGCGTTCAGTTTACGCCAGACCTTCTTCCGGCCGACCTGACCGGCACCGACATCTATCGCCCTGAAACGGGTGAGTTTGTCTTTCAAAAAGGCCCATTATTTCATAACTTAGTCTTGGCCGATGAGATAAACCGGGCACCGGCAAAAGTTCAGTCAGCGTTACTCGAAGCGATGGCTGAGCGTCAAATTACCGTGGGCAGTAAAACCTATCCGTTGCCACCGCTCTTTTTAGTTATGGCTACGCAAAACCCATTAGAGCAAGAAGGGACTTACCCTCTTCCTGAAGCGCAGTTAGACCGCTTTTTAATGCACGTTGATATTGACTACCCTGGCGCCGAGACGGAGTTAGAAATTTTGCGCTTAACACGCGGAGAAGCGCTGTCAGAACCGCCTGTCACGCCACCTACCCTTACTCAAGAAGACATATTTACCTCGCGTAAAGAGGCGCTATCTCTTTATATGGCGCCTGAGTTAGAGCAATATTTGGTGCAGCTAATAATGGCAACCCGTAAGCCTGCTAACTTTGGTGCGGACTTAGGCCAATGGATTGCTATGGGTACTAGTCCTCGCGCAACCATTAGCCTAGACAGGTGTGCTCGCGCACATGCATGGCTGAGCGGCAGAGACTTTGTTGGCCCAGACGACATTCAAGCCGTTGTTCATAACGTTCTGCGCCATCGAATTATCTTGTCTTACCAAGCCGAGGCGGAAGGTATTACGATAAACGATGTGCTTGATAAGATTGTAGCTACTGTCGCAGTTCCATAAACCATGGATAATGTACACGCGCAGCTATACAAGCTGCAAAGTAATGGTGTTTCTCTGTCTACCGCAGAGCTTCTTCGCTATCAGCAGTTAGCCAAGCTATTTAACTTAGCGCCAAAGCGTGCGCCCCAAGCTAGGCTCGCAGGAAGCTATCTCACGAAGCACAAAGGGCGCGGTATGGAGTTTGACGAGGCGCGACACTACCAGCCTGGTGACGATATTCGCGCTATCGATTGGCGAGTAACCGCTCGCACGGGAAAAACCCATACTAAGGTTTACCGTGAAGAGCGTGAACGCCCGGTCTTTCTGTTCTGTGACTATTTACCGTCAATGGCGTTTGGCACCCAACTGCTGACAAAAGCGGTTCAAGCCGCTCACGTATCGTCGCTTATTAGCTGGTCTGCCGCTGCCCGCGGAGACAAAGTAGGCGCTCTTGTATTTAATCAACAGCAACATAAAGAAATAAAACCCCTTACCCGCAAAAAAGCCGTGTTGCATGTTTGCCATGAGCTGATGGCATTACACGAGCAAAGCGCGCAAAGCAAACCTGATAAAGCGAAGGACGAAAAAGCGTTTGCCGATGCATGTGCTCGCGCAAGGCGTTTAGCTAGACCTGGCAGCCTGGTATATTTGGTGTCAGATTTTCAGCATTTAAGTGCACAAGCTATTCAGCATTTAAGCCATTTAACACGCCATTGCGAAGTAAGGGCAATAGTTGTCAACGACCCTATTGAGCATGCACTTCCGCAAACATCGTCGCTTCAAACAGTGAGCGTTTCAGATGGGCAAAACCAGCAGCGATGGGTGTTAGGCGATACACACGAACAACGCCAATACAAGAAATGGCGAGATGAACACAATCGTTCTATTTACGACATGCTAAGGAAAAACAATATTTCTCGCTTTAGTGTTTCAGCAGGTATTCCTCTTGATGACCAGCTTCAAAGTATGCAACAAGAACAAAGACTGGAGTTAAGTTGATGCAGAGCAACAATTCTACTCCAACGCTAGCACAAGCTATGCAGCCAACTAATCAACAGCCGCTATCAATGCCCGGGCAGCAACAAGACCCCCTCGCTCAGCTGCGAGATATACACGTACCCAGTGAGGTAAACCTTTGGCCGTTGGACTGGGGCTGGTGGGTATTAATTGCGTTTAGTGTTCTAGCACTTATTGGTATTTATAAAGTTGCGTCGGCGCATATTCGCCACAACAAGGCGCGTAAACAAGCGTTAGCTCTGTTAGATACGGTTTCAGTACAGCAAGACAACTGGCCTGTCACGCTTAACTCAGTGCTAAAACGCACAGCAATGAGCTATTACCCTAAGCAGCAGGTGGCGGGTTTATACGGTAAACAGTGGCAAACGTTTCTTACCTCGGCCATTAGAAAGGGTAATAAGACGCTTGAAGATAACTTAGCGTTACTTGTCAGCAGTGTATATCAAGCGAAACCTAACGCAGGCGATTTTGAAGCCTGTAAAAGTGCGGTGAGAGAATGGCTTAAAAAAGCGCGTTTTCCCAAAACGTTAGCTAATCATTATGGTGAGTTCAAACACACTAAAGACAGTGATGATTCACTTGCCTCGAACAATGTATTACGCAATAAAGCATTAAGCGAAGATAACAACAAGGAGCCACAGCATGCTTAATCTCGCTTGGTGGTGGGTGTTCTTTGCTCTTCCCCTCCCTATTATTGTTCGCTTACTGTCGAAGAAAACGCACGAATCGCCCATGGCGGCGCTGCGCGTACCAAGTTTACGCCCTGGTGAAGTATCAGAGCAGACGCAATTAAAACAAACCAAAACCCCCTTAATTATTAGCAGCCTTATCTGGTTGCTACTTATTAGCGCGGCAGCTCGACCTCAATGGCTAGGAGAGCCTGTTAGTATTCCTAACGAAGGCCGAGAAATGATGCTCGCCGTTGACCTTTCAGGCAGTATGAAAATTGACGATATGCAATTAAACGGTAGGCAAGTTAACCGCCTAACCATGACTAAGTCAGTGGTTTACGATTTTATCCAGCGCCGCGTTGGCGACCGTCTTGGACTTATTTTGTTTGCTGATACTGCATATGTGCAAGCGCCTTTAACTTACGACAGGGACACCGTATCGACCTTGCTTAGCGAAGCGGTAATAGGTCTTGTGGGTGAACAAACGGCGATAGGCGACGCCATAGGTTTGGCGGTAAAACGTTTCGATGAGCGAGACGAGTCTAACAACGTGCTTATATTGCTTACTGATGGGCAAAACACAGCGGGTAATATTACCCCCGAACAAGCCAAAGAACTCGCTATCAATAAGGGTGTTAAAGTTTACACCATTGGTGTGGGCGCCGATAAAATGCTTATTCAAAGCTTTTTTGGTAGCCGTGAGATTAACCCTTCACAAGAACTTGACGAAGGCATGCTTACAGACATTGCTACCTCTACAGGAGGCCAGTACTTTAGAGCACGTAACGCACAAGAGCTAGAGGCCATTTATCAACAGCTCGATGCCCTAGAACCCATTGAAGGCGAAACCCGCAAGATGCGTCCGCTAAGCGCGCTTTTTTACTACCCACTGGCAGCAGCAATAATGTTGTCTGCGCTTTGGGCATTATTTATCCTCGCTAACTCGGTGTACCGCTGGGCAAGACAAAGGCGCACTGCCGTTTCTATGTCCCATGCCAATGCAGTTAAGGAGACGAAATAGTGGAACTCGACTTCTTAAACCAATTTCACTTTCTACGTCCAGAGTGGTTTGCAGCAATCATCCCCCTGCTGCTGCTTGTCATCTTAATAAGAAAGGCAACGGCTAAACAGTCTGGCTGGCAATCAGTAATCCCTTCACACCTTTATCAATATATGGTGATTGGAAAAACAGAGGTGGGGGCAAAACCACCTATAATGCTGTTGGCTATTGCGTGGTTTGTGAGTGTGATTGCATTGGCTGGCCCAACGTGGGAGCGCTTACCTCAGCCGGTATACCAGCTAAAGATGGGGCATGTGCTTGTGATAGACATGTCGCTTTCTATGCGAGCAACGGATATGACGCCCGACCGACTGACCCGCGCTAAATATAAAGCGATAGACTTAGTCAATGCCATAGGTGAAGGCGAAATGGGCCTTGTTGCTTATGCTGGTGATGCCTTTGTTATTAGCCCCCTCACCGAAGACGCGGCGAATATTACCACTTTAATACCCAGCCTTTCTCCTGAGATTATGCCTGTACCTGGCAGCGACCCGCTTTTAGGTATCGAAAGCGCCGCAGCGCTTTTAACCAACGCGGGCTATAACTCGGGTATGATTTACTGGATAACTGATGGTATAGAGTTAGCGCAGCAAAATGAACTGCAAGAATATGTCGCGTCTATTCCCTTTACGCTAAATGCACTTACCGTTGGCACAGCCGAAGGGGCGCCAATACGCCAGCAAAGTGGTGAATTACTAAAAGATCACACAGGTAGTATCGTAATTCCTAAACTTAACGACAACGCAGTTAAAGGTGTCGTCAAAACCAGCGGCGGTCGGTTTGAATCATTTACTTCAAACGATGCCGATATTGAAGCACTTGCCGCTATTTCATTGTTAGATAAAGGCAACAGTGAAGAAGACGAAGAGGATAGCAATATTCAAGGTGACCAGTGGAAGGAAGTAGGCCCTTATCTGGTAGTACTATTGTTGCCTTTGGCCGCTTTCGCATTTAAAAGGGGCTTGGTTTTCTTACTTTTAGTTGGATTACTTAGCCCTCCTGTTATGCTAAAGGCCCATGCATTACAAGGCTCAGACGTAGCAAGCGAACGGCAATCAGGCATAGAAAATTCAGCGCAGCCTAAGTCACTCTCGTGGTGGCAAAAGCCATTTATGAATGACAATCAAGAAGCGTTAAATAGCTATCAGCGAGGCAAATATAAAGACGCGGTTAGCCAGTTTGACGATAAATTGTGGAAGGCATCATCGCTTTATAAGTCGGGGGAGTATGAGCGCGCACTAGCGGCTTTTGAAAATATTCCAGGCCCTGAAAGTTTGTACAATCAGGGTAATGCGCTTGCCAAGCTTGGGAAACTTGAAAAGGCGATTGAAAAGTATGAGCTAGCGCTACAGGAAGCCCCTGATTTTGAAGATGCGAAAGCGAATAAGAAAATAATTGAAGACTTATTGGAGCAGCAAGCGCAGCAAGAAAAGCAAAATCAGCAGCAAAATCAGCAGCAAGGTTCAGATCAAAATCAAAACCAAGACACCCAGCAGAATAATGGTGAAGATGATCAGCAGCAGTCAGGCGAGCCCAATAACCAAGATGGTGAGCAAAACGACAATAGCGACCAGCAGTCTGGCCAAAACCAACAACAAAACTCAACGGAACAAAACGGGGAGCAGCAAAACTCTGACAATGCAGAGAGGAGCGAGGACAGTGAGCCGTCTGAGCCTGAACAACAGGAGCCGTCCAGCCAGCAAGATAATGCGGACCAAGGTGAAAACGCGCAGCAAAATAGTGCACAAGCGCTAAATGAAGAGGAATCGTCAGCACAGGAGGCCGAAGCAATGCAAAGTCAAGCGGGCGAGCTATCCGATGCTGAAAAAGAAGAACTACAACGAATGGAAAGTTTAATGCGTCGCGTGCCAGATGACCCCGCATTCTTATTAAAACGAAAAATGCAATTAGAAGCACAAAAGCGTCAGCGTCAACGTATGCCTTCAAACCGGAGTGATTGGTAGATGAGAGCTTTATTACAATCTACATATTTTGTTTTTATATTCGCGGTAATGCTAAATGGGGCCGCTTTTGCTGATGTGAATTCAGTGGAAGCAACCATTGATAGAAACCCAGTCATGGTGGATGAAGCCATCCGACTCACCATTACCGCCGATGGCAGTGCAGACAGAGAGGCTTTTGACAGCTCTCCCCTACTCAAAGATTTTGTTGTAGGTCGAACGTCGGTCAGCAGCCAAACCTCTATCGTCAACTTTGATACCAAACGAACAACGGTGTGGACAACCACCTTGTTTCCCCGCAAAGAAGGTTCGTTCACCATTCCTTCGCTATCTATCGAAGGTAAAACCACCAAGCCGATACAAGTTAAGGTTATTCCCGTTCAAGAACAAAGCAATGTAGCGCGAGACTACTTTGTCACCACAGATATCGACTTAAAAGAAGCCTATTTAAATCAACAGTTGCTCTATACAGTTAAACTGTATCTTTCAAGCAATATTGAGCGCGGCAGCTTACAAGCGCCAGATATGCAAAATGCTGAAATTACTCAGCTAGGCGAAGATAAGCAATACACTGACATTGTTAATGGCCGCCGCTATCAAATTATTGAACGTCAATTTGCCGTTGTACCTCAAGCATCAGGTGAGTTCACATTAAGAGGCCCTATATTTACCGGCGAAGTCATGGCCGCAAATACCAACCAGCGCTTCGGTTTCTTTAATAGAACCCAGCAGGTTAATCGGGTTGGCCCTGATATTACCGTTAATATCAAACCTATACCTCAGGGCATTGATTATCCTTGGCTTCCCTCCGAGATGGTGAGGGTTGATGAAGAATGGCCTCAAGGCGATAGTTTCGTTGCAGGCGAACCGGTTACCCGCATCGTTACCTTAACCGCGCTAGGTGTGGTGGAAGAGCAGCTGCCTGATATTCCTGAATTTTACCCACCTAATTTTAAGCTTTATCCTGACCAAGATAACACAACAACAGTGGAAAAAGATCAGAGCCTAATTTCTCAGCGTCAAACATCTCTGGCAATAATTCCCACTGAACCGGGCAACTTTGTTTTGCCTGAAATTACTATCCCTTGGTTCAATACGTTAACCCAAAAAACTGAATATGCCACTATTCCTGCTCGCTCCATCACTGTAGCGGCGGCATCAGGCAAAGATGGCAACAACGGTAGCGCACCAGGGCCGCTTGCAAACTCTGAAAGTGCTGACGATACCCCAATGCTAGTTAACACACCTGTTAGCCAGGAACGCAGCGACGATGTAGGCGAAGAAAATCGTGATAATGCAAGGGAAACGCGTACCGAAGAGGACACCACATTCCTCTTGCTAACGTTAGCCATAGTGAGCGCTTTACTGATTGTCACAGCATTGGGGTGGTTTTTAGCATTCAGAAAGCTTAAGCGTATTACCCATGGTGGACATATTTCAAGCCATGGTAAATACAACGGCAGGGGGGGTAGCGTATTAGGCCATACTGACGAAAAAGCACAGTTTCAACGTGTTATGTCTTTGATAAAAGCCAATGACACAAGGGCGCTTACTCCTGCGCTTCAACAGTGGTTGAAAACACTCACCGGTGACAACGCCCAACTTTCACAGTTTGCCAGCATTAACAGCCTAATGAGCGAGCTTTACGCTGCCCGTTTTGCCAAAAATAACGCCGACAAAAATGCGCAATCAAAGCAAATAAAGCCCGTATTTGAAAAGTTATCTACCGAAATCAAACGCCTTAGAAGCGAGTGGCAGAAAAAGCACACGGGCGACAGCAACAGGTTATCTGACTTATATCCTGCTTCGTAAAACGCATTTCGATTGCCAATAATAATCTTATAAGGTGAGATTGGCGTCACTACCACCATGCTCCTTTTAACGGTAAAGCCTAACCACTTAAGCTTTACCGTTAAAAGGAGCATGGCTTAAACAACATTTTGTGTTTAAAACAGCAACACGGCTCAAAAACTTTCCATCGTTTTTGACTAAGCAAAACAATTAAATAAACGCGACGGGGCTTAAATGAAAAAAACACTGTTAAAGCTAACGCCAATAGCGCTAGCCATTACCACTTTAACGGCTTGCTCACCAGCAAGCGAAACCGCTAAAACCGCACCAGAACCTATAAAAACTGAAAAACCTGCTGGGCAGTCTGAGTCTGAGCGGCTAAACGCATTCTTTGAACGTACTTTTGAAGAAAACCTCAAGCGCTCCCCTCTTTTTCAAAGCTATCTTGGCAAAAAACTGGGACTACGATAAATGGGACGACATCAGCGAAGAAGAAGCCGATGCCCGCCTAGCTATTGCCAAAAATCGGCTTGAGAAGCTAGAGAGTTTCGATACAAGTAAACTTAATGAACAGGAAAAGCTAAGCCTGAGATTATACAAATTAGGCATCGAACGAGACTTAGCAAACGACGAATTTAGGCATCACCGCTATATCGTGCATCAGTTTCGCGCAGCTCACACACAAGTTCCCAGCTTTCTTATCAATATTCACAGCGTAAACAGCAAAGAAGACGCGCAAGCGTACATTGGTAGATTAGACAATGTACGCACGTACTTTGACCAAGTCATCGACCAGATGAAAATTCGCGAAGAAGCCGGCGTTTTCCCTCCTGCCTGGGCATACGATCAAATGATTGATGCATCGAGAAACGTCATTACGGGGGCGCCGTTTGATTCAAGTGAAACGCCTTCTACTATTTGGGAAGACTTCCAGAATAAGGTTGAAAGCCTTGAGATCCCTGATGCGGAAAAAACAACGCTTTTAGGGGAAGCGAAAGCGGCACTTGTTACGTCAGTCATGCCTGCCTATGAAAAATTTATCGAAGAACTCGCCCACCAGCGTGAAGTAACGCCTGAAGGCGACGGTGTATGGCGTTTACCTGATGGTGATAAATGGTATCAAAATCGCCTTAATTGGTTTACCACGACCGATCTAACCGCTGAAGAAGTTCACCAAATCGGTTTGGAAAACGTTGAACGTATTCATAACGCCATGCGTGAGATTATGGATAAGGTAAACTTTGAAGGAACACTTCAAGAGTTTTTCGTGTTTATGCGCGAAGATGACCAGTTCTATCTCCCTTCAACAGATGAAGGAAGACAGCAATATTTGGATATGGCAAAAGCCGCCATTGACGAAATGAGAGAAGCCATTCCAGAGTATTTTGGCATTCTTCCAGAAGCGCCTATGGTTGTTAAGCGCGTAGAAGCGTTTCGTGAACAGTCGGCCGGTAAGGCGTTTTACCAAAGTCCTGCGCAAGACGGCAGCCGCCCGGGTATCTACTATGCCAATTTGTTCGATATGAAAGCAATGCCTACCTATCAACTTGAAGCACTCGCATATCACGAAGGTATTCCCGGGCATCACATGCAGCGCGCTATCGCACAAGAGCTTGAAGGTGTTCCTCAGTTTCAGAAGTTTCTTAGTTTCACGGCGTATACCGAAGGCTGGGGGCTATATACCGAAGAACTGGCAAAAGACATGGGATTTTATGAAGACCCCTACTCTGATTTCGGCCGGTTAGCGATGGAGTTGTGGCGTGCTTGCCGTTTGGTGGTAGATACAGGCATACACGCAAAGAAATGGTCGAGAGAGGAAGCGGTAGATTACCTTGTTAAGAATACCCCAAATCCTGAATACGACGCGCAAAAAGCCGTTGAGCGCTACATTGCCATGCCAGGACAAGCGACCGCTTATATGATTGGCAAGCTAAAAATTATGGAGCTAAGAGAGCGTGCTCAAAGTGAACTTGGCGATAAGTTTGATTGGAAAGGCTTCCATGATGAGATTTTGAAATACGGTCCAGTGCCGCTTTCCATTCTTGAAGAAAACATCAATACCTGGATAGCCATGCAAAAAAAAATAAGTAGCGCTATTCACTACTTTTTAACTTTACCTAAAAAAACGCGTCTTTCGTTTAGCGAAATGACGCGTTTTTTATGCCATAGTGAAAAAGATTTTAGTTTTCGGCTTTTTTTATGCGCACGCGAAATAAAACCGGTAATGGTCAGGTCTTATCGGGTATGAAAGCAAAACACCAAAGATATGAAGCGCTTGTAAAAGCCTTTCACGCAGACATTTACCGCTATGCGTTCTGGTTAATCAAAGACCAAAGCATTGCCGAGGATGTTGTGCAGGAAACTTTCTTACGCGCTTGGCGCTCGCTTGATGCCCTTAATGATGAAAAGGCGGCAAAGTCTTGGCTAATTACTATTCTTCGCCGAGAAAACGCTCGCCGGTTTGAGCGCAAGCAATTCGATACCGTTGATATCGACGATGTGCATATTCAAGACGACACCCAACATGCTGATGGCGATCTTAAAAATAGGGAGTTACAGCGCTTGTTAGGAGGCTTGAGTGTGGAATATCGCGAACCGTTAATCCTACAGCTAATCTTTGGGTTTAGCGGTGAAGAAATTGCTAATCAACTTGGGCTTAACAAGAATACGGTTATGACTCGGCTATTTAGAGCGAGGAATCAACTCAAAGAGGCGTTAGAGAAACAAAATGAACAGAGAGGTCGTATAAATGGATGAATTAGAATTTAGGCGTCGAATCTACGCCGATCCAGAAACGACTGACAGTGATGTTGTAGAAGCGGCCAAAGCGGATGAGAGCAAGCGTAGTTTCTGGAATGAACAAAAACAGTTAGACAAACAGTTTAAACAGGCGCTAAAAGTTGAGGTGCCTGATGATTTAGCCAGTAAATTAATTTGGCAGCAGTCAGCTGATGAGTTCACCCGATATAAACGCAGAAGCCGCTGGTATGTGGCGATGGCAGCATCTGTGGCATTCACAATAGGCATTGGCTTAACAATGTGGTATCACCAGCCACTTAGTATTGGCGGTCAAGCGCTTGCTCATATGCAATATGCGGAAATGGAACATGCTCACTCACTGCTTCCGGTAGATTTAAATATGGTCAATGCAAAACTCGCGAGTTTTGGAGGCAGTTTAAGTGAAATGTTAGACGGCATAGAGGTTGCTAATTATTGCCACTTGAGTACGGTGAGAAGCCTGCACCTTATTGTTAATACCCCGCAGGGAAAAATGTCGGTTTTTGTGGTTCCACAAAGAGGTGATATCAGCGTGCCTAGTGAATTTGAGGACAGCCAATATCACGGGGAAAGCATCAAGATGCGACGCGCTAATGTAATGGTAGTGGGTGATAAAGGCGCCGACCTAAGTGAAATGAAAAAAGCGGTTTCAGAAAGAATTCAGTTCTCTGCCTAACTTTTGACAAGGCTGGTAATTCGTTCCAAAAAAGTGCTTATCTTATGCACTTCCCTTCTTCGGCCCACTCGGGCCGATTTTTTTACCCAAAATTAAGATGAAACGTTAAACGATAAACTTTATACTTTCGGACTAACGTTAAAACGCTCGTTTTAATTCAAATAAACATTCCGCTTATCCGCAGTACAGAGGTAGCAATCACAATGGGCGCTTGGTGTCGTTTTGCAAAGGTGAAGTTTTGTCTACTTCTCACCATTTTTTTTAGCCATTCTCTTCATGCACAGTTAGACAACAACTCTGAAAAGTTGAGGCTTAAAAAGCTAAATACTTATAGTCATATGACTGCGCTTGCTATGTACAACTGGAATCTGCAATCTGATATCGACAACGACCAAATAGTGACCGAAATTGAAAAATCACAAATACAACATGATGATAGTAGTGAAGGTATAATTTTCAGACATTTATTGGCGACAGCAACGGCTAACGAAACCGAAAACCCTCGAATACCCATTTACGTAAAATTCCCTTTGCTTGAAAGCCACTGGAGAGAGCTGAAATCGCTAAATCCAGATTTGTACGCCGCAGCTAGGGCTTATTACATTTATGCCAGAGCAGTTAACGACTTTGACGGTTCCTCTCTGCGAATCAATGTAACAGTGCCTGCGCTCAGACGTTTGAAACATGAAGTTCTAGAGACTGGCAGCAAAACAGCTACCGCGATAGTTAGCGTATGGCTGTCAATGGAGCTTACCTTAGCTAACCCCATTCAGGCAATCAATGAATTAGAGTATGCACTCCCCCATTTGCCTGCGCGAGCTTCTACACGAACTCTAGAAAATGCTTTAAGTAGTGCTACCGCTCACGAATGGCTTCGCATCGCTTTTACAGAGCTATCGGTACCAAGTAGAGCCTACTTTCACTCAATGACGATTATTAAGCAAAGCAGTCTAAATGATGGGTCCGTTACGTGGGCATATTTTACTTCGATTGACTCTCTTCTTCTCCAAACTAAATATGAGGACGCGCTGCTCACTTCCAATAGGGCCCTTGAGTTTGTAAAAAATAGAAATTCAGAACTTGAGATGTTTTTAATTCTCTATCAAAAACTGCGAGTGCTCTTAATGGGATTTCAGCAGACTCGTGATAGTGAAATACGCTCTGTTATAAACAAGATGGATACAATAGATACCGTTCAGATTAAGACTCAAGCAGAAGAGCTTTTTTACCTTTATCAATCTTATAAAGCTATTGCTGAAAATGATGAAAAGCTGCTCTCGAAGGCGATTGAACAATATAAAAAAGCGATGCTGGAGACCTTACCATCTACCGAGTTTAGAGCCGAACACCTGCTAAGAAAAGAACTTGAACTTACCCGAATTTATGACGCTGCTGGCAATTATGAAAAAGCCTATGAGCATTCCAAAGCCTACAATCAGCTTTTAGTTAAGAAAAATACCGAGCAGTTTAAGCTTTCATCTCCTTCGCTCACCGATGGTATAGCAAGAGATATTGTGTTGGCACGCTATCGCCAGCAAGAGCTTGCTGCACTTCGCGATGAAAAAATCGGGCTGTCTACCGATAAAGAAGCCATGAAAACAACCATTTTCGCATTGATAACGACCATTTTAATTATTCTGGCACTATGGTTGTGGATTGCTAAACGCCAAAGCGACACGCTTGCTGAGCGAGACTCACTAACCGGCGCATTAACACGCAGAGCGATGCTTAAAAGCCTTAAAAAAGCATTAAAAAGTGACAGCACATCCTGTGTTGCGCTGTTAGACGTAGATAACTTCAAAAAAATTAACGACAAACATGGGCATTTAGTAGGAGATGAAGTGTTAACAACGCTTACTCGAACTATCCAAAAACGAATTCGTAAATCAGACAAGCTTTGCCGATACGGTGGCGAAGAGTTTTTAATTTACTTCTCAGACACGGATCAACAGTCAGCCAAGCGCATACTTGATGAACTTAATGCTAGCTTATCTCGTCAAAAGCTGTGGAGCGGAACAGACCAAAAATTTTCAGTCAGCTTTTCTTCTGGCCTTCTAGATGTGAACGGAGAAACAAACTTAGACACAATTATCAAAGCCTGTGACGACCTCTTGTATAAAGCAAAACGCGAAGGCCGTGCTCGCGTTGCCGCTTTCTCATTTTAAATTAGCCCAAACTTTTTCAACACGTAACCGTATAGAAAACATGCAAGGTCACTGACAGACGTAGAGACTCTACGTCATAGGTGTTAGCATGAGAGAAAAAACATAGGGAATTTATATGGCTACTGGCACGATAATCTCGTTGGGTTTGTATTTTGTGGTAATGTTGGGGATAGGGCTTTTCGCCTATCGGCAAACAGATACCAACGTTGAGGGCTACATGCTTGGCGGCCGCCAACTTGGTCCAGCGGTAACCGCACTATCAGCAGGTGCATCAGACATGAGCGGTTGGATGCTTATGGGCTTACCCGGCGCAATGTATGTTTCCGGACTCTCGGCTGGCTGGATTGCAGTGGGGTTGACCTTAGGCGCTCTTGCTAACTACATGTTAGTGGCACCACGTCTTCGCGTTTACACCGAAGTTGCCAATAACTCGATTACCCTGCCCGATTATTTCGAAAATCGCTTTGCCGATAATTCTCGCATGCTACGCGTTATAGCGTCAGTGGTTATCGTTATTTTCTTTACCCTTTATACCTCTTCGGGCGTAGTCGCAGGCGGCAAGTTATTTGAAACGTCATTTGGCCTATCGTACGAAGCTGGACTCTATGTAACCGCAGGCGTTGTAGTGGCCTATACCCTGGTGGGCGGCTTTATGGCAGTGAGCATGACTGACTTTGTTCAGGGCTGCATTATGTTCGTGTCGCTTATTATGGTCCCTGCTGTTGTTATCAGTGAATTAGGCGGCCTAGGTGCCTCAATCGACGCGCTAGATAACATCAACCCCGCGTTGTTTGACGCCTTTATGGATGCATCTTCTAATGAAGCGCTCACTGTTATTGGGATAATTTCTCTTATGTCTTGGGGGCTAGGCTATTTCGGTCAGCCGCATATCATTGTGCGCTTTATGGCTATCCGCTCGGTTAAAGACATCCCTACAGCCCGCAATATCGGCATGAGCTGGATGATCGTATCTATCATCGGCGCGTTAATGACCGGTTTATTTGGGTTAGCTTATGTTACCGGTAACGGCAATGACATTGACCCAGAAACCGTCTTTATTTATCTCTCACAAATTTTATTCCACCCGCTAGTGGGTGGGTTCTTACTTGCCGCCATTTTGGCCGCGATAATGAGCACTATTTCTTCTCAGCTATTGGTAACATCTAGTTCATTAACCAGTGACTTCTATCAAGCTTTCTTGCGCCGCGATGCATCGGACGGCGAGCTAGTTATAGCGGGTCGTGTGAGCGTTGTGGTAGTCGCACTAGTTGCTATCTACCTTGCCTATGATAGAGACAGCACTATCCTAACCCTGGTGAGTAATGCGTGGGCAGGCTTTGGTGCCGCTTTTGGTCCTTTGGTATTATTTAGCTTATTTAAGCGGGAAATGACTCGTCGCGCCGCACTAGGTGGAATGATAGTAGGTGCAGTTACCGTATTACTTTGGATTTACCTTCCTATTGAAATTGGCGGCCAGCCCTTAGGCGACTGGATGTATGAAATCGTACCGGGCTTTATACTATCTAGCTTAACAATTTTAATTTTAAGTAAATCAGGTACCCCACGAGAGGGTGTTGTAGATACCTTTGATGCGTTTCAAGCTAAACTTGACGAGAGATAACGCACCTTGAACTTTTAAAAAAACAGCATTTAAAAGCCCTGTTTAGGTAACTAAGCAGGGCTTTTTTCTTTTTCCCAGGCCTTTAAATAACGGCTTATGCTTCATTTGCATGACACTTTTATTTAAAGGAATAAGATAGCTATTTTAAATAGCAAAATCGCATACTACTTTTTAATTTAAATATGTTATCGTTCTATGCAGAAAAATAACCCGCATATAACTTTTTTATATATAACATAAATTCGGACTTCAAAATGACTGCTAGTATCCCGTCTGTAACGCATTTGAAACAACTCGAAGCCGAGAGTATCCAAATTTTCCGTGAAGTGGCTGCTGAGTTTGAAAACCCAGTAATGCTTTACTCTGTAGGAAAAGACTCTTCTGTATTGCTTCACCTTGCTCGTAAAGCCTTTGCGCCAGGTAAAATTCCTTTCCCACTCCTTCACGTTGACACCACGTGGAAGTTCGGTGAAATGATCAAATTCCGTGATGAGCAAGCAGAGAAGCATGGCTTTGATTTGCTTGTTCACATTAATGAAGAAGGTGTTGAAGCTGGCGTTGGCCCATTTAGCCACGGCTCAGCAAAACACACGGATATCATGAAAACCCAAGCCCTTAAGCAAGCATTGAACAAATATAAGTTTGACGCTGCGTTTGGTGGTGCCCGTCGTGATGAAGAAAAATCACGTGCAAAAGAGCGTGTTTACTCATTCCGCGACAGCAATCACCGTTGGGACCCGAAAAACCAGCGTCCAGAGCTTTGGAATATCTACAACTCGCAGGTTAACAAAGGCGAAAGTATCCGCGTATTCCCAATGTCCAACTGGACAGAGCTAGATATCTGGCAGTATATCTACCTGGAAAATATCGATATTCCACAACTTTACCTTTCTAAGCCCCGCCCAGTTGTTGAGCGTGACGGCATTCTTATTATGGTTGATGACGACCGTATGCCTTTAGAAGAAGGTGAAGTACCAGAAATGCGCTCTGTGCGATTCCGTACCCTTGGCTGTTACCCACTAACCGGTGCCGTTGAATCAGAAGCAGCAACCCTTCCTGAAGTTATTCAAGAAATGCTGCTTACCAAGACCTCGGAGCGTCAAGGCCGCGTTATAGACCATGACAGTGCGGGCTCTATGGAGAAGAAGAAAATGGAAGGGTACTTCTAATGGCCACAGACAACGTCGTTTGGCACAAACACGAAGTCAACAAGACCACCCGCTCTGAGAAGTTAGGTCAAACACCTCGCGTGTTTTGGCTTACCGGGTTAAGTGGTTCTGGTAAATCTACTTTAGCTAACTTGCTTGAGAAAAAACTTCACGAGCAAAATAAACACACGTACCTGTTAGATGGCGACAACGTACGTCACGGGTTATGTGGCGATTTAGGTTTTAGCGACAAAGATCGGGTTGAGAACATTCGCCGCATCAGCGAGGTCGCCAAGCTTTTTGTTGACGCTGGAACACTGGTACTGACTGCGTTTATCTCTCCGTTTAAAGCTGACCGCGATTATTGCCGCAGCTTAATGGAAGAAGGCGAGTTTGTAGAAGTGTTTGTTGATACCCCGCTTGAAGTGTGCGAAAAGCGCGACCCGAAAGGCTTGTACAAAAAAGCACGTAGCGGCGAAATCAAGGACTTCACTGGTATTGATTCAGCGTACGAAGCGCCTGAAGCACCAGAAGTACACCTAAGATATCAGGATGAACCGGCAGAGCAAACCGCTGAGCGTTTGTATGCTTTGCTTCAAGAAAAGGGATTGGTGTAATGACACAGCCTATTAATTCTCTTGCACAGAAAGTGCTGACTATCGCTAAAGAAGCGGGCGATAAGATAATGGCGATTTACGAGAAAGATTTTGCCATTTACGAAAAGCAGGATACCAGCCCATTAACTGAAGCTGACCTTGCCGCGCACAACGTTATTGTAAATGCCCTTGAAGCGGAGTCTGATCTGCCAATCCTTTCTGAGGAATCAGCAGATATTTCGTGGGATGAGCGCAAGACGTGGTCGTCATACTGGCTGGTTGACCCGCTAGACGGCACCAAAGAATTTATTAAGAAAAACGGTGAGTTTACGGTAAACATTGCACTTATCGAAAACGGTAAACCGACTATGGGCGTGGTTTATGCGCCAGCACTCAACAAAAGCTACGTAGGCATTGTGGGTGACGGTGCATGGACTGAAGTAGATGGTGAATTCACCGCTATTTCTGCACGCAAGCACGACGGTGCAGAAGTGTGGAAAGTGGTAGGCAGCCGTTCTCACCAAAGCCCTGAAATTCAAAATTTATTGGCACAGCTTGATGGTGATACTGAGCTAGTGGCGATGGGCAGCTCGCTAAAGCTTTGCTTAGTGGCCGAGGGCGATGCACACCTTTACCCTCGTTTAGGCCCAACGTCTGAATGGGATACGGGTGCTGCACATGCAGTCGCATTAGCGGCAGGTGCGAACGTAACCGTACTTGACCCTGAAAACCCATTAGATGACAACGCTGACGCTCTTACCTATAACCAAAAAGAGTCTGTGTTAAACCCCTTTTTCCTTGTGAGCGCATAACATGAACAATGAAAACGAATTATTGAGACAGGACATTCTGTCTTACCTCGAGCAACACGAAAAGAAAGACATGCTACGTTTCCTTACTTGCGGTAGCGTAGATGACGGTAAGAGCACCTTAATTGGTCGCTTACTTCACGATTCAAAAATGATTTATGAAGACCAGCTTGCTGCAATCACTAAAGACAGCAAAAAAGTTGGGACTACGGGCGAAAAAGTAGACCTTGCATTACTTGTAGACGGTCTTCAATCTGAACGTGAACAAGGTATTACGATTGACGTAGCATACCGCTACTTCTCTACCGACAAGCGTAAGTTCATCATCGCTGACACGCCAGGGCACGAGCAGTACACCCGCAACATGGTAACGGGTGCGTCTACTTGCGACCTCGCCATCATTCTTGTTGATGCTCGTGGCGGCGTTAAAGTACAAACTAAACGTCACTCGTTCTTAGTTTCTCTTCTCGGTATTAAGCACGTTATTGTTGCTATCAACAAAATGGACTTAATGGATTATTCAGAAGAGGTCTACAAACAAATTCAAGAAGACTACCTGAAGTTTGCTGAGCAGCTTGATATTCCGGACATTCAGTTTGTGCCTATTTCAGCATTGGAAGGCGACAACGTGGTAGGTAAAAGCGAAAAGACCCCTTGGTTTGACGGCACGCCACTAATGGAAATGCTAGAAAACATTGAAATTGGTGAAGACGATAACCTTGAAGATTTCCGCTTCCCAGTTCAATACGTTAACCGTCCAAATCTCGATTTTCGTGGTTTTGCGGGCACAGTAGTATCAGGCCAGGTAGCGCCAGGTGATGAAGTGACTGCCCTACCTTCTGGTAAGAAGTCTAAAGTTAAACAGGTAGTAACGTTTGAAGGCGACCAAGAGCGTGCTTATGTGCCTCAAGCGGTTACGCTAACGCTTGAAGATGAAATAGACATCTCTCGTGGCGATATGATTGTAAAATCAGACAACTTGCCGCTGCTTAACACGCAGTTTAAAACTCACCTTGTGTGGATGTCTGAAGAGCCGCTAATGCCAAACAAGCAATACTTGTTTAAGTTTGCGACCAAATCTACGCCTGGCGTTGTGGCGCATATCGATAACCAAATTGATGTGAATACCCTTGAAGAAGCCGATGCAATGCACCTAAACCTTAACGAAATTGGTGTAGTTGACGTTAAGTTTACACAGCCTGTAGCGTGCGACCCGTACAAGCGCAACCGCCCTACTGGTTCATTTATCGTTATCGACCGCTTAACCAATGGTACAGTGGGTGCGGGTATGATCATCGACGAAATTGCCGGTGACGCACAGCATACATCGCCTAACTTCTCTGAGTTTGAGCTTGAATTCAATGCGCTAGTACGCAAGCACTTCCCGCATTGGAACTCTGTGGACATCAGTAAACTATAAGCAGGACTGGAGCATTATGGATGTGACCCAGTTCATCGTACTGGCAATTTTTGCCGGTACGATATGCGCGCTGATTTTGACCCGTCAGCGCCCTTCTACTGTATTTTCAGGTGCAGTATTGGCTTTACTGGTTACCCAGCAGTTATCTCTTGATGACATCTTGCTAAATTTAACAAACAAGGGCCTTATCACCCTTGTTTTGTTGCTTTTAGTGAGTAGTGCTATTGATAAAACCGCTTTGATTAAGCGACTTGGTAGAAAGTTAGTTAGCGCTAATTTCACGCAGTCCTATTGGCGATTATTTTCGTTAACCTTTGTCTCTTCTGCGCTGTTAAATAACACCGCAATTGTGGCAAGTCTTATTGGTCCTATTAAACAGAACCAATATCACCCTGCATCACGATTACTCATTCCGCTTTCTTACGCCGCGATACTCGGTGGTACGGTTACCCTAATCGGGACTTCTACTAACCTTATCGTTGACAGTTTCTTACAAGAACACGGACACCCTGGTTTCAATTTCTTTGATTTCACCCTGTATGGCACCGTGGCCGGTCTTACCTGTGGCTTACTTATGTTTATGCTATTGCCTTTGCTGCCCAATATTGGCAACAAAAACAATAACTATCACGAGTATATGGTTGAAGCTGAAGTTGAACCCGGATCTGAGCTAATTGGCAAGACTGTTGAGCAGAACCACCTGCGAAACCTTCCTGAGCTCTTTCTAGTGGAAGTGGTACGCGATGGCAATTTAATCTCTCCCGTGGGCCCTGACCTGGTTATTTTAGAACGCGATAAACTGATCTTTTCTGGCAATGTACAAAAGCTCGATAACTTAAGCCATATTAAAGGGTTAAGTATGTTCGCTGAGTCAGACGGCGTGTTGCGCGAAAGTTTAACGGAGGTCGTTGTTGCCAACCGTGCGCAGGTTATTGGCCAAACCATTAAAAAACTTGGTTTTAGAGCACTGTTTGATGCCGCTGTAGTAGCCATTCGCCGCGATGGCGAGCAACTTTCTGGCAAATTAGGTGAGATAAAACTGCAGGCCGGTGACTTTTTGCTACTGGCAACGGGCCCCGATTTTGCCACCCGTCAAAATTTGAATAAAAACTTCTTTATTCTGTCAGAGCAAAAGATCGCTCGCCCGCTTACGAATAAACAGGAGTGGATCACACTCGGTGGCTTTCTTACTACTGTTTTATTGGCAGCTGCAAACGTTATCTCACTTGCCATTGGGCTGCTGTTCTTGGCCGCAGTACTTATTGGGGTAAGAGTAACGTCGAACGGCGAAATGAAGCGAAATCTACCGCTTAACCTCATTGTTGTCATTGTTGGAGCCTTAAGTTTAGCCACTGCTCTTGAAAACTCGGGCGTTATAATGACAATGACAGAGGCATTAATGCCTGTGCTGTCTGGTACCAACTGGTTTATTGCGCTTGTGATTATTTACTTAATTACGCTGTTGTTAACCGAGTTTGTTACCAATAATGCGGCAGCGGCCTTGATGTTCCCTTTTGCCTATGGCCTTGTGCAGATTATTGGCGCGCCTCTTATGCCATTTGCGTTGGCCGTCGCCTTTGCTGCTAGCGCGAGCTTTATATCGCCTTTCGGATATCAAACTAACCTGTTGGTTTATAATGCTGCCAACTACCGGTTTTCACATTTCATAAAAATAGGCCTGCCTATTTCCATTGTATACAGTTCTATCGTACTTACTTTATTGAATGTGACTTACCTTTAGTTGCGATAAATAAGAGGAGCCAAGGCTCCTCTTATTCGTTGTGCTTTTCTTGTAGGTACAATGAGTTACCTATTCCGTATCAACTATATTCACTTTCTCTTACAAAAAACCTCTCTAATCAGAATCTTGTGCTGTACAAGGTCTTTAGCCCTCAGTAATCTATATCGCTAAGATTATAAAACTAAACCTACAGCGTTATTGTTCAGCGATAGCGTCACACTGTGTTCGAGCAACAAAACTATAAGGAGCAAGGGATGCATAACGTATCGAACCCTTTCCAAGCGTGTAACGATATATTTTTTAAACCGAACGGCGTATTTAAGGCCGTGGGTGAACACAATAACTGGAGTTGGATGCCCTTTATTTTGATTATGGCTATTTCTCTGGTTTCTCAATATCTCTACGTTAACTTTGTTGATATTGAATGGTTTGCTGAAATGAACATTGCAGCGCAAGGTGACATGAGCCCGGCAGAAGAAGAGCAAATGAAAGCTTTCTTCACCAGAAGCGCGTTGCTTTGGTCATCGGTTATTGGTGCTTTCTTTATCCCTATTGTTATCAATGCCGTTTACGCTGTTTACGTAAACCTTGCGACCCGTTCTGACGACAGCCACGTATTTGGCTTTACAGACTGGTACGGCTTTGCATGGTGGTTATCTATGCCTTACGTATTAACCGGGTTAGTGGGGGTAGCGCTTTTGCTCTTTACCGGCGATCACCAAGTTGCACCTTCTATCTTGTCACCGGCTTCTTTAGGTTTTATTGCCAGTATTCCGATGGACTCTCCGTGGTATGCCTTCGGCCAAGCGGTAAGGTTAGAACTGTTCTGGGGAATTTACCTTGCAACGGTAGGTATTACTCAATGGACCTCGTTTTCTCTTAAAAAATCGGCGCTCATTGGCAGCGCGCCTTATTTAATTATCTACAGCATTTGGCTGCTAGCGCTGGCTGTCTTTTAAGGCACGTCTTTGCTAGTGATGCTGCGCTCTAGTCATTCTTTTGATACTAGAGCGCAATATGCCCTCGCGATTTGACGTTATGTAAATTTATAAATGGCGCTGCACTAAACCACAAAAATAAAAAGTCTTAAGCTAGGTCCACAGTGGCAGTTGTTTGGTAGGCTTACTTCCCGCTCTTAGTGGCCTAAAGTAGTCACTATTACTGTAGAATGTTTCATCTTGCTTATGGTGCCATGAAGGAACACCCAACAGCGGTAAAGGTTTCAGCAATGGTGCACACTCAAAGCAATCTAAATCTTTAATACGTGCGACCATAGCCTCGTCTAACTGCGCACGCTGCTGCCACCTATCGAGCTGACTAAAACCATAGGGCACAGACACTGCCAGCCACTTCCCCGTTAAACCGATAAAAGGGTTCAACATCATTTCTAAGTTTGCATGACCAAAAATAAAGGGGCTGACCTGTGTGTACCACATCTCTCGATTGGCAATAAACACTGTTTTCCACTCATGCTGAGCAAGGCGGTACAGAAACTCTTCGCGACTAGCCCGTGCCGACTGTTTCACAACGGGTAAGTCACTTCCTTTAGGTGATTCAACAGCAAGCACTACTCCGCATTCGTCAAAGTGAGTAATACGGTTTCGCCGCGCCGTTCTTGGGTTAACGCCATAGCGGTTAATATCGGCAACATGTAACTCATTGAGCAAAGATTTCGTTTTAGGAAATTGTAGCCAAATAAGTGCATTGAATAAGTCGTGCCAGCTACGTTCGCGGGTCGGAATGACTTTGTCTTCGCTAATAATTGTTTCGTAATAGCGTTGCTCGTCGTCTTTGAATAAGCGTTGACCTTTAAACGTCGGGCCTTGCCAACTTGCCTGATATTCGGCGACTTTTTCGTTAAGCAATTCAGGGGTAGGAAACTCACTGCATGTGAAGAGACCTAATTCGTCAAGAAGCGCATTAACAGGCATACTGGCGTGGTTTAACAGGTAGTCTTTACAGAAAGGGATCGCGTCTGATTGCATATCAACTATTGGTTCGCTTTGGGGTTTTCTCTATACTGGGACGGTATTGTAGAGCAAACAGAGACTAACAATGAAAAAAATGTTTTTGCCATTGCTTGTACCTACCCTTTTAGGTGTAAGTGCATGCACTCCTTCAAACGACAGCGCGTCACAAAACCCAACGGCTGAAAAAGCGCTATCAGCAGCCTCTAACTTCGACAGTGTTTATAACAGCATTTCAGATAGCGATATACGCGAACCGCTAAAAATACTTTCTTCAGATGAATTCGAAGGCCGCTTACCCACCACCGAAGGCGAAGAGAAAACCATCGACTATTTAGTCAGTGAGTTTACTAAAGCCGGGCTTAAACCAGGCAACGGAGACAGCTTTTTACAAAAAGTGGCACTAATGGAAATTACCGCCTCTCCAGACATGACCATGACGATTGGCGACAATAACTTTGTCTATAAAGAGGACATGGTTGCCTCGTCTAAGCGTGAGCAAGCGGCTGTGTCGCTAGAAGAGTCCGAGCTCGTTTTTGTAGGCTATGGCGTTAATGCGCCAGAGTACGACTGGAACGATTACGAAGGATTAGACGTTAAAGGCAAAACTGTGGTTATGCTAATTAATGACCCAGGCTTTGAAAATCCGGACAGCGGCAAATTCCAAGGCACCACCATGACCTATTACGGTCGCTGGAGCTACAAGTATGAGGAAGCAAGCCGTCAAGGTGCGGCTGGCGCCATTATTGTTCATGAAACGGCACCGGCCTCTTACGGCTGGTCGGTCGTCGCAAACAGCTGGAGCGGCCCACAATATGGCTTAGTCAGTGCGGATAAAGGTGCAAGCCGCGTTGCCGTTGAAGGCTGGCTGACGCTAGATGCGGCGAAAAAAGTGTTCGCAGATGCAGGCCTTTGATTTCGATACCGAAAAAGCCAACGCGATGAAAGGGCCTTACAACAAAGCGATGGACCTCAAAGCATCGGTAACGGTAAAAAACACCTTCAAAAAATCGGAAAGTAATAACGTTATTGCTACCCTACCCGGCGCTGAATTTCCTGATGAGCACATCATTTATACCGCGCACTGGGATCACTTAGGTAAAGATGGAAGCAAGGAAGGCGATCAGATTTATAACGGCGCGCACGATAATGCCACCGGTACTGCCGCTATGCTAGCTATGGCTAAGGCTTACTCAGCACTTTCACCAGCGCCAAAGCGCTCTGTTTCATTTTTGGTAGTAACAGCAGAAGAGCAAGGCCTGTTGGGTAGTAAGTTCTACGCAAGTAACCCTGTCATTCCGATTGAAAATACCGTAGCAAACATCAATATGGATGCCATGAATGTACTCGGTAAGACTAAAAACGTCGCGGTTGTGGGTATGGGTAAATCTGAAATGGAAGATTACCTTCAAGACGCTGCTGCGAAACAAGGCCGCACGTTAACGCAAGAAGACCGACCTGAAGCGGGTTATTACTATCGCTCTGATCACTTTAGCTTTGCCAAGCAGGGTGTACCCGCACTTTACGCAGAAGGCGGCAATGAACCGGCCGATGAAGAAACCGCCAAATACAGAAAGCGCATGAACGTTATCGTTACCGGTTGCTATCATCAGGTATGTGACCAATATCGCGATGACTGGGATTTAAGCGGTATCGTTCAAGATACACAGATGTTGTTTGACGTAGGTGTTAATGTAGCGAATGCAGACGCATGGCCAAAGTGGAACGAAGCGAGCGAGTTTCAGCGTCAAAACTAAACCTTTGATTAGAGCGGAAGGTTTATCAATGCCTAACGCTCGCTAAATAGGGCCTCAGATGAGGCCCTTTTCATTCGTTCGGCTTTATCCTGCCCTGATATCACATCAGTATGGCTTTAAGCTCCTCAGCACCAAACGTGGCAATTTCAAACGCGATCAAAATTATAATTATCCACTCTAAGAATGATGAGTGTTTGTGATTCAAGTCATCGGCTAGCATTTCAAATAATTCGTGAATAACGTCTAACTTATTAGATAACAATTCTACACGAGGCCGGATATCCAGATAACGGGATGTCATTGTATAGGCGAACTCGTAATCTGGGTACTCCCAGAAAAACTCAGGGGTATCTAACAAGCCGTAGTGTAAAAAGATATCACTTTTGGTACTAAACAAGTGACCACGAATTTTCGCTAATGCCCTTCTACTTAACTTTATTTTACCCGTTTCAGCTAAGGCTTTAGGTAAATGCGCATAGGACGCAATAGTTTCTTGCGCCTTTTCTTCATATTCATCGAGCTTTACAGACTGGGCCAGCGCATGACTGATAGAAAGCCTGAGCAAATCGTCGTTACTGGGTAATACAATCGTATCCCGCTGTAGCTTTAGCGTATCACCTTCAATGGCAAATCTTAGGTGCTCTTGATGCTCGCCACCTAGCACTGCATCATTTAGTTTAAGTCTGTGCAGAAGCGCGAGTTTTTCATCTTCATCTACGCCCCAAAACACAATCACCCCATAGTCAAAAAGCCACGCCTCCCCGCCAAATACATCAATTTGAACCGCATCTCGATATTGCGAGCCCAATGATGCAAATTGCTCTGCAGGCATATCGAAGTCAGGAATAATAAAAGCCGACATTCGGTCGTTAGAAATGTGCATACCCAAACCAATGAGATTAAAAACGGCAGAATTATGCGCTCAAAACTCGCAGGGGAATAGGGCTTTCATTCGTTAAAAAAACACTGGTGACGACACAATTATTTAATCTATCTCTTTTACATTTTTCCGCTGTATTAGGATAAAAATGTTAATAAAAGTCGGTTTTGAGATAAAAGTAATAAGAATTTCCATTTTCTCATCATATTGTACTTGCAATTTCCTGTCAGACTGGCACATTCAAGGCACGCGAAAAAAGAATAAAAACAATCCTTCGCTCACTCCTCGTACGCGAGTACCGACAGAAAAAACTTCAATTATTTTTTTCAACAAGTGAACAGAGAGAATCCGTTATATGTGTGGTATTTTCGGTATCCTTGATATCAAAACCGATGTGTCTGAACTCAGAACCCAAGCCCTCGATTTATCTAAACTTTTGCGCCACCGTGGCCCTGACTGGTCGGGTATCTGGAATAATGACAATACCATTCTTTGTCACGAAAGATTGGCGATTGTCGACGTAGATACAGGTGCGCAGCCTCTTATCAGCCAAAACGATAAGCAAATCCTTGCGGTTAACGGCGAGATTTATAACCACAAGCAACTTGCTGCTGACTTAGATGAGCCTTATCCGTTTAAAACCCGTTCAGATTGTGAAGTTATTCTTCCTCTTTTCCAGCAAAAAGGCGTGGATTTCATTGACGAACTAGAAGGTATGTTCGCCTTCATTCTTTACGACGAAGAGCAAGATGCCTACCTGATTGCCCGCGACCATATCGGAATTATTCCGCTCTATACCGGTTACGATGAGCACGGCAACTTCTACGTATCATCTGAAATGAAGGCGCTAGCAGGCGTGTGTAAAACGATTAGCGAATTCCCTCCTGGCCACTATCTGTGGAGCAAAGAAGGTAAAATCACTAAGTATTACAAGCGCGACTGGATGGAATACGACAACGTAAAAGACAACACCAGCGATTTAGACGAACTACGTGTAGCGTTTGAAAAAGCGGTGAAGTCTCATATGATGTCTGACGTGCCGTACGCTGTACTATTGTCTGGCGGCTTAGATTCATCTCTGGTATCCGCTGTTGCTGCACAGTACGTAGCAAAGCGTGTAGAAGATGAAGACAAAACTGATGCGTGGTGGCCTCGTTTACACAGCTTTGCGGTGGGTCTTGAAGGTGCGCCAGATTTAAAAGCGGCGAAGAAAGTGGCGGATATGATTGGTACCGTTCACCATGAAATCCATTTCACCATTCAAGAAGGTTTAGATGCCATCCGCGATGTTATCTTCCATCTAGAAACCTACGATACGACAACGATTCGTGCAGCTACTCCTATGTATCTAATGACCCGTAAGATTAAAGCGATGGGTATCAAAATGGTACTATCTGGGGAAGGCTCAGATGAAATCTTTGGCGGCTACCTGTATTTCCACAAAGCACCGAACGCAAAAGAGTTCCACGAAGAAACCGTACGTAAGCTAGATCGCCTCCACATGTTCGACTGTGCTCGTGCTAACAAAGCGACCTCAGCCTGGGGTGTAGAAGCGCGCGTTCCTTTCTTAGATAAGAACTTCATTGACGTCGCCATGCGCCTAAACCCACAAGACAAGATGTGTCTTGACGGCAAAATGGAGAAGTGGATCTTGCGTAAAGCATTTGATAACGGCGAGACACTTCCGGCGGAAGTATTGTGGCGTCAAAAAGAACAGTTTGGTGACGGTGTAGGCTACTCGTGGATTGACTCAATTCGCGATTTCGTGGAAAACGAAGTAACAGACCAACAGCTAGCAACGGCCGAATTCAGGTTCCCTGTTAATACGCCAGACACGAAGGAAGGTTACTACTACCGCACTATCTTCGAAGGGTACTTCCCTCAAGAAAGCGCAGCGCGTTGTGTGCCAGGTGGTAAGTCTATTGCGTGTAGTACCGCAGAAGCCCTTGAGTGGGACGAAAGCTTCAAGAACAATGCAGACCCTTCTGGTCGCTCAATGAAAGACGTTCACGCGGGCGAATCATAACGCTCCTAAGCGGTAAACATCTTCATAAAAAAACGCGGCAGTTGCCGCGTTTTTTATTTACTGATTTTTTACCTGATTCGGTCTATACCACAGTGACGAGTTTGTCAGCGGCGTTTCCAGTGGCAGTAAAGGGTTTTCTAAAGTGAAGATTTTTCTGTCCTTCACATTTAACGACGCTAGAATTGACGAGTAGGTTGAATTGAATAGCTCGTCAAAAGACCCGTCGTCTATCGCTCTATTCAGCCCTGTTTCTATCAAATTAGCCAAAGTTTTATTACTCGAACTAACAAAGTAGTACATCGCAGTGGGATAATACAACGCCATGGTGGGCTCAAGATGAAGGTTACTTCGACTTCGCCCTTCAGCATCGAGTTCAGCAGTCACTTCCATTACGGAACGTGGAAAAAAGTCTCCTTTGCCCTGCTTTATCATATCGTAGGCCTCACGAAATTCAGGAACCGTGAATACATTAAAACCATTCGCTTGCAGAATTTTCGTGTCGGGCCATTCTTCACCTTGAATAGGAGTCAACTTACGCATATCCGCAAGGGACAACACATCTGTAAATTTTGGCTTCTTGTTTTCGTTTATAACGAAAACACGCAAGCCGATAAGGCCTTTGGCAATAGGTATTCTAATTGGCGTAAGTTCTTTTTCACGTTGGCTGTCAGTCATGCTCCAAACAACGTTTACTTCTCTATTCTCGCGAAGTTGACGCATAGCTTTACCCGTAAGTAATATACGATCTGACGGGCGAAGTTCGTAGTTCACTCCGGTTTTATCAAGTGCGAGTTTCAGTAACGCTATAGGGTATTGGGCGCGCGCATCTGAATCGTCGATAGGCCGCGGATAAGTAATAGTCCACAAGGCTCCCTGTGCAGATGACACCATCAACAAAGAACATAACGCAAATGCAACGGTAGTTGCCTGCTTAAACACGTTGAAGCTGCGCCTTGCGTTAGGTTTTCTAAGAAACATTTATTCAATACCGATGTATTTGTGTGTTTGTAAAGATAGCCGCCAGTTACGCTCAATACAAGTACGAACGGCTAGCTCTGTTGCCCGCTTTTGTTGGCTAATAGGTTGTAAACAGACCTGTTTCCCTTTTAATGAAGACACATTAGCCAACAGTGCATCAAGCTCGTCGATATGCTTTTGCATGGCAATGGGGTGCTTAATTTCATTCGCTCTCTCAAGGGCGCTAATCAATACATCATAGCCCCCTTTCATATTAATTTTTGGCGAAACTGTGACATAAGTACGCTCGTCGCAAAGTATCTCAAAGGTCCCGCTGGTTTCTATCTGCGTGGTATAGCCCTTATCGTGCAATAGGGTAGTCAGTGGACGCAAGTCGTACATACAAGGTTCACCGCCGGTGATAACCACATGCTTAGCAACATACCCTTCATGGCCGAACTGTGTCAGCAAATCACTTTCATTAGAAATGAAATAGGTTTCCGATTCTTGCCCTTTGGTAATTACCGCTTCTGGCGTAACGCTTAAATCCGGCTTTATTTCCCACGTGTGTTTTGTATCACACCAGGGGCAACCTACGGGGCAACCTTGTAAGCGAACAAAAATAGAAGGAACACCTGTGTGAGCACCCTCTCCTTGGATAGTTTCAAACATCTCATTGATGTTTAATGTGGACATTACAGACAATTTGACACCCTTTAACGATTGTATGTTGGGATTTTACCAAGGATCACATAAAATTCGGGCATAATTTCTTAAATCTTCGAAAACTATGTCAGAAAACGTTGTTGTTATCTATTCAGGAGGCATGGACTCCTTCACAGTATTGCACAAAGCATTAAGAGCCGGAAAAAAAGTTCACGCCCTTAGTTTTGATTATGGCCAGCGCCATAAAAAAGAGCTCGATTACGCGGCCGCTGTGTGTACGGCTCTCGGTGTACCCCATAAAATTGTGGATATAAGTGCAATCAACACCTTAATTGGTGGCTCTGCGCTAACGTCAGACATCGACGTGCCCGAAGGGCATTACGAAGAACCAAGCATGAAGCAAACAGTTGTCCCTAATCGCAATATGATATTGCTTTCTCTTGCTGTTGGTTACGCCGTCAGTCTTGATGCCAACGAGGTCTATTACGGCGCCCACTCTGGCGATCATGCTATTTACCCTGACTGTCGCCCCGAGTTCGTGCACAAAATGAATGACGTATGCGGCATTGCGAACTATACCCCAGTGACTATTATGACCCCCTATATCAAAGACAGTAAAACCGCCATTTTGACTGACGGGTTGTCAATGGGACTTGATTACGGGCAAACGTGGACGTGCTACAACGGCAGAGAAAAAGCCTGTGGGAAGTGTGGTGCCTGTGAAGAGCGCTTAGAAGCCTTTAAAGATAACGGTGCAACCGACCCGCTTGAATACGAATAACTAGTAGTCACTTAGAACAAAAAACACCTCTTATTGCTAGCGCACTCACCCACGTGAGCAAAGCGTCGAATGAGAGGTGTTATCACCCACAACCTTACCTCTAGATAGGCAAGCTGAAATTTACTTTTGGCTCTCAGAGATAAAGTAACTTAACTCTTTAATGCAGTAGCGAAGCACTGGGTTTAATCGCGTGTTTTTGCCATTCATTACAAACAATTCGTGGCTGAAATTAAACAAACTTCCTTTAGCAATAGGCACTAGTCCTAACGCAGCGCCCTGCTCTTTTGCCATATAATCAGGTAACAACCCGATATATTCCCCTGTCATGATTGCGGACATGGCCGCATCGAAAGAGTCAGAAAATGTTTGTATCGATAATCGAGTTTCGTCTTCAATATAGTTAGCCGAAGAGAGCCCGGCAATACCAATCGCTGGGTAATCGCCTATTTTTACCCCTTCTGGCAAGTCTGTATCACGATATTTCGCCAGTGGATGGGTCGGTGCACAGTAAAGGCGCCCTTCAGTTTCAATACCTATTGGGTGGAAGGTCACTGATTCGGGTTTAACCATGTCATACGTTGAAACCACAAGGTGACATTCACCAGACAACGCCACATGTTCAACTTCATTATAGAGACGGGTTTGGATATTGACGTGAATATCATCAAACTTCTTCATGGTGCTTTTCACTGCTTTACTTACAGCAAGGTGCATTGATAGCGGAAGACCTGCCATTAACACAAGCGTTATATGGCCAGAATAATCATCGTGAAGCGACTTGAGATTGAATACAAAGTTATCGAAGGCATTGAAGATGCGTTTTGTTTCCTGAAAAACGACTTCACCTTCTTTGTCATCTGAAAGCCACCACGACCGCGATGACATAGCACCAAATCTAGACGCTCTTCCAGTTTCTTGATCGCTGCACTGATATTAGGGCGTTGCATGCGCAACACGGGTTCTGCCGCAGTAAATCCGTTGCAGCTCGCTACAGCGTAAAATACACGAAGTAGCTTTATATCTGACTCCTGAAGACGATTAAGCATATTAGCACCTGTTTATAGGTATAGTTATCGATACTCAATTTAGAACTATATGAAACTAATTGTGTTATTACAACGACATTTTGCGGCTTTTCGTCTCAATTTTATTAAAAAAGCTGATTATTATGCTACCGAAAATATTTTGTTTGTTAGGCATTTACCTTAGGGAAAAACTGAATTTAATACAGGGTAAAAGGTAGTGCTGATGTGGGTTATCCGTTTATATACGGATAGCCCACATACAGGGCGATACTATTATTTTAAGCGTTTAGGAGAGCGCGACAACTTGCTTGCGTAGTGCTTCAATATCGTCGCGTAGCGATGCAGCCTTTTCAAACTCTAACTCGCGGGCATATTCGAACATTTGCTTTTCAAGTTCGGTAATTTGATCCATCAACTCAGTCGCACTCGCTGCTTTTTGTTTACTCTTCTTCTCTTCAACTTTTCTAAGCCTTACCTTACCTGATGCAGGATGCGCACTTTCCCCTAAATCCATGATATCGGTAATAGGTTTATTAAGTCGCATGGGGGTAATGTTATTTGCTTCGTTGTGAGCCATTTGCTTTTCACGACGACGTTCGGTTTCGTCCATCGCTTTTTTCATCGACTTGGTAATCGTGTCTGCATACAGTATGGCACGACCGTTTATGTGTCGCGCGGCACGACCTATGGTTTGAATAAGCGAGCGCTCTGCACGCAAAAAGCCTTCTTTGTCTGCATCTAAAATAGCAACCAATGATACCTCGGGCATGTCCAAACCTTCACGCAACAGGTTAATCCCCACCAACACATCGAATTTACCTAAGCGTAAATCGCGAATGATCTCGATACGTTCAACGGTATCTATATCCGAGTGCAGATAACGCACTTTAACGCCGTGTTCATTTAAATATTCACTTAAATCTTCGGCCATGCGCTTAGTGAGCGTAGTGATGAGTACCCGTTCATCTAGCTCAACACGTTTTTTAATTTCAGACAGTACATCGTCAACTTGCGTAGCAACGGGGCGAACTTCAATAATGGGGTCGAGTAAACCTGTTGGGCGCACGACCTGCTCGACAATCTCGCCCTCTGTTTTCCTTAGTTCGTAATCACCCGGTGTCGCCGACACATAAATCGTTTGAGGGCAAATTTGCTCAAACTCTTCAAACTTTAACGGCCTATTATCTAGGGCAGACGGCAGTCGAAACCCAAACTCCACTAGCGTTTCTTTTCTCGACCGGTCACCTCGATACATAGCACCGACTTGAGAAACCGTAACGTGAGACTCGTCGATAAACATCAAACCATCAGCCGGAAAATAGTCCAATAATGTAGGTGGCGGCTCGCCCGGAGCGCGGCCAGAAAGATAACGAGAATAGTTTTCTATGCCCGAGCAGTAGCCTAGTTCCATCATCATCTCGATATCGAACTGAGTTCGCTGAGAAATGCGCTGCTCTTCAATAAGTTTATTTGCCTCTTGAAGCTGCTTTTTGCGCCCTCCGAGTTCATCCTTAATATGCTCAATGGCATTTAATATTTTTTCTCGTGGTGTTACGTAGTGAGTTTTCGGAAAAACGGTGGCGCGGATCACTGACTTATCTACCGCCCCAGTTAAAGGGTCGAATAAACTAATCTTATCAATTTCGTCGTCAAACAATTCCACCCTTACCGCTTGCTTCTCTGAGTCAGCGGGGAAGATATCTATCACATCGCCTCGAACTCGAAACGTGCCTCGCTCAAAGGCTAAATCGTTGCGTTTGTACTGTAACTCTGCAAGGCGACGTAAGATATCACGCTGGTCCATGGTGTCGCCCTGACGTAGGTGCAACAACATTTTCATGTAAGATTCAGGGTCGCCCAAACCATAAATGGCAGACACACTTGCCACAATAACAACGTCTCTGCGCTCCATCAGCGCTTTGGTGGCCGATAGTCGCATTTGTTCAATGTGGTCATTAATAGACGCGTCTTTCTCTATAAAGGTATCTGTACTTGGTACATAAGCTTCGGGCTGGTAATAGTCATAGTAAGAAACAAAGTACTCTACCGCATTATTAGGAAAGAATTCCTTCATTTCTCCATATAGCTGTGCTGCCAGGGTTTTGTTGTGCGCAAGAATAAGCGTGGGGCGCTGAACTTCTTTAATAACATTCGCCATGGTGAAGGTTTTACCCGACCCCGTCACCCCCAAGAGTGTTTGACCCGCCAACCCGCTTTCTAAACCGTCCACTAAAGCTTCTATCGCCTTAGGCTGGTCGCCCGCTGGCTTGTATTTCGAATGAAGCTCAAACCCTCTACTCATTTATATAACCTTTTATATAGCTTATTGACTAACCTAGCATTCAATTGATTGTGCAAGTCTACTGAACTGACTTTGCACTACGCTTTGCATTTCACTGTCACACTGCGTTATTGCTCACTGACAGGTGACGTATCGTTCTCAAAGTCAGCGATAGCGCGTTTAAAGACAAACAAAGAAACACATGCCATTGCAACATTGGCAATGACCGTACCTGCGAATAATCCCTTAAGTTCAAAGAAAAAGCTTCCGGCAACACTGATGGGTACGAAGAAAACAAATAAGCGGATGACACTTAATGTGAGCGCTGTCATAGGACGGTGCATCGCATTTAACGATGAATTAGTGAGGATAATAATACCCTGCATGCCATATCCAAGCGGCACTATCATTAAAAACAGTTGTATCAGCACACTCACTTCAACTTCGTTTGCAAACGCTACCGCAATCCAGCTAGAGAGCCCCCACATAACGAGAAAAATAAGAAATTGCCAAATCAGCACGAACTTTAACGTCAGTGAATAGGCTTCCTTAACCCGACTGACTTGCCCAGCGCCCACGTTTTGACTAATAAAGGGCGGGAGCGTCATAGACAGTGCTAACACGACAATACTGGCAATGGACTCCATTCGGTTACCCACTCCCCACGCGGCGACGGCTTCGGCGCCGTAGCTTGCGACTACCGCAGTCATGATTCCGCCGGCAACCGGAGTTAGCATATTTGCCCCAGCGGCAGGTAAACCTATTTTAAGGATCTCGCGGCTACTTTCGCGCAATTCACTAAGCGAGAGTAGTCGAGGCAGCATTAACTTCCGGCGCACTGCCAATATGTATAGAATCCATAAAGCACCCACTATCCATGCAATAAAGGTTGCTAATGCGGCCCCTTTTATTCCCATCGCAGGAACAGGGCCGAGCCCAAAAATAAAAATAGGGTCTAGCAATGCATTCAACCCACCTCCTGCCGCCATCACTATACTAGGCGTGCGCGTATCACCACACGCGCGCAGCACGCTGTTTCCTACCATGGGCATTGCCAAAAAAATGCTCGATAAATACCAAAGCCCCATATAATCAAAGATATAAGGCATCAAGTTCTCTGTTGCATTGAGCATTTTGAACACAGGCTCTATGGTAAAAAAACCAATTAGCGCCAATGCGCCTACCAATAAAACAGACAGCATTATCGAGCCTGTGGCATAGTGCTGTGACTTGGTGAGCGCTTTGCTGCCTTGTAGTTTACCTATAATGGCAGACGTACCAATACCTAGCCCTATGTTCAGGCTTATAACGGTAAACGTAACAGGAAAGGTAAAACTAATTGCGGCTAGTGGGTCGGTACCCAACAAACTTACAAAGAAAGTATCGATAAGCCCAAAGCTCATCATCATAACCATCCCCAATATCATTGGAATGGTTATACGCTTTAACGTAGCACCAATTTCTCCTTCCAATAAGTCGGAAGTACGTTGTTTAGCGTTACTTTTTATCACTTGAGCTCCGGCAAACTAAAAATCCCCTTATTTATAGCGCGCTAGTGTAAAAGAGTAAGGTGTATTTAGCTATGCGTATTCGATAAACAAAACATTGCGTGAGAGGGCTGAGAATAGGCCTCTTCTTTTAAAAAAAGTACATGAACCCTTGTTATTTTTCGAAACCCAGTGAAAACTGTACTTTATCAACGTTTACAGTTTTATATGCCCTTACTCACATCACCGCTTTTTGATGACAGTTTGGTTTCCGTTACGTTTCAGTTTATATACAAACAGTGAAGCCACTAAATAATTACCCACTTGCATATTATGCGCTATTTAAATAGTGTCAGTAATCGTAAACAAAACCAGCATCAGCGTTAAAAAATTGTAAAACATTGAGAAATATAGTGGATTACCTTGAATAGCATTTAGGCATTCGTTGAATTAACACACAAGCTACTTTTTGTTCAAGAGATCTTATTCGATCACCAAATACGATCCAAGAAAACAACTTAACGCTATGTTATAAAAGATAAAAGTTATTAAACTTACGACTTAAGACTAAGATCACTCTACCCCCGATCTCGCCATGCAACTCGTTAAATCTAAGCTATCAACATAGTTATCCACAGATTTAGTGGATAACTAACGCCAGACCATATTCGGCGGGATTTCGTGCTCGTTTAAATTCTCAGCACGTAAGTGATGACTAACCTTTTAGTCCTCAGGTACAGGTTACAGATTTATTAAACACTGTACATAATAACAGTGTGAAAGATATTTTTTATTCTATTTAGTTATAGAAAATAGGTTTAAAGAGATATCGTTACCAATAAGAAGATTATAGACAACGTATAACGTAAACATCCTCATCACACCGGTGTTTGACTAATAATGCACACTAATTAACCATTACTTTCGTCTCATTGATGACAAATTAAACACAAAAGCCCTAAAAAGCTATTTTTTGCGCAGTCAGTACAAATATTTCATTTATATTGTTGACAGTTCCTAAGTACGTCTTTAATATTCGCCTCCGTTGAAGCACAGGTCCCCCTTAGCTCAGTTGGTTAGAGCGACGGACTGTTAATCCGCAGGTCCCCCGTTCGAGTCGGGGAGGGGGAGCCAACTTCAGCAAACAACTTAGGTGTCGATTCCCCCTTAGCTCAGTTGGTTAGAGCGACGGACTGTTAATCCGCAGGTCCCCCGTTCGAGTCGGGGAGGGGAGCCACTTAGTTGGCTCTTAAATCGCCTCACCCTCATCATTCTATTTTAATTCCTAAAACAGCGCGTTTAGACATTAAATAACCCTAATTCAATCAAGTTGTTAAACCCGTTCTAAAAAGGGATAATAGACGCAATCTGTTTTTCTTTTTAAATCACGGGCGATGTCCGTCAAAATTCCTCGAAGGAATAGCGATATTCATGACTGAATTTTTACTGCTATTGATTGGTACAGTACTGGTTAACAACTTTGTGTTGGTTAAGTTTCTTGGCCTTTGCCCATTTATGGGTGTTTCAGGCAAATTAGAGACCGCTATGGGTATGTCTATGGCAACCACTTTTGTGCTTACCCTTGCCTCTGCGTCAAGCTATCTAGTTGAAACCTATTTGCTGGCCCCATTAGGTATTGGCTACTTAAGAACCCTTGCTTTTATCCTGGTTATCGCGGTGGTTGTACAATTTACAGAAATGGTGGTGCATAAAACCAGCCCTACCTTATATAGACTGCTAGGCATTTTTCTTCCCCTTATTACTACAAACTGTGCCGTGCTCGGTGTCGCATTACTAAACCTCACTGAGCAACACAACTTTATGCAAAGTCTTATATACGGTTTCGGTGCAGCGGTTGGCTTTTCCCTTGTGTTGGTTTTATTTGCAGCCATGCGCGAACGTTTAGCGGCGGCCGACGTACCAGTGGCTTTTAAAGGAGCATCCATTGCGATGATTACCGCCGGTCTCATGTCTCTTGCATTCATGGGCTTTAGCGGGTTGGTGAAAGTGTAATGACGATATCTACTGCTATTATTTTTGCCGTTATCGCTATCGGGGCACTTGCCCTGATTTTCGGCCTTGTTTTAGGCTACGCCAGCATTCGCTTTAAAGTAGAAGGTGATCCGCTTGTAGAGCAAATAGACGCGGTGCTTCCACAAACCCAATGTGGCCAGTGCGGTTACCCATACCCAGGGTGTAAACCTTATGCAGAAGCTATTGCTGAGGGTGATGATATAAATAAGTGCCCTCCAGGCGGTGAAAGCACTATTAAAAAGCTTGCTGATTTAATGGGCGTAGAGCCTAAACCGCTTGATGCCGCTCACGGCGAGGAAGACGTAAAAAAAGTGGCGTTTATCCGCGAAGATGAATGTATTGGATGCACTAAGTGTATTCAAGCATGCCCGGTAGATGCCATCCTAGGTGCTGCAAAACATATGCATACCGTGATAACTGATGAATGTACCGGGTGTGATTTATGCGTCGACCCCTGCCCTGTTGACTGTATTGACATGGTACCTATTACCCAAACAACTTCTACGTGGAAGTGGGACTTCTCTTCATCTCCAAAGGGTGATATCCCCATAAAAATGGTGTCGTAATTGTGATGTACCCCAGTTTTGATTCAATTATAGAAACCCTCAATGCGGGAAAGACGTTCTCGTTCCCAGGTGGCGTGCACCCAGACGATAAGAAGTCGCTTTCTAATACATCTGTTATTAAAAAACCCTCCATGCCCGAGCTGTTGGTGGTTCCTCTTAGGCAGCACATAGGCTCAGATGGCATATGTTGCGTTCAGGTTGGTGATACCGTATTAAAAGGGCAGGTGTTATCCCAGAGTTCATCGCCATTCTCAGTCCCTGTACACGCGCCTACTTCAGGTGAAATTGTCGCTATTGCGCCTCATGTGGTAGCCCACCCAAGTGGCCTGACAGAAATGTGTATTTCGATACGTCCAGACGGTAAAGATACGTGGTGCGAGCTGTCTCCTATTGCTAATTACAGCGACGTTCATAGTAATGAGCTGATAGAAGCCATTTGCCAGGCGGGCATTTCGGGCATGGGAGGCGCGGGCTTCCCCACTCATATAAAAACATCAACATCTAAGCCTGTTGAGTTCCTTATATTAAATGGCATTGAGTGTGAGCCCTATATCACTTCTGATGATCGCCTGATGCGTGAGCATGCGTGGCAAATACGCCAAGGGCTAGACATTCTTACACATCTTATTGGCCCTAAAGCCATCATAGTGGCTGTCGAGGACAACAAACCAGAAGCGTTTGAAGCGTTGAGTATTGCCTGCCAAGATAAAAAAGAATACCGCGTAGTAAACGTTGAAACCAAATACCCTGCTGGCGGAGAAAAGCAGCTTATTCAAGTTATTACGGGTCGCGAAGTGCCAAGAAACGGCCTACCTGCAGATATCGGCGTCATGATGTTTAATGTAGGTACTTGCTTTGCAATTGCAGATGCAATCCTGCATGGCAAACCGCTCATAGAACGCATTGTGACCGTTACCGGTGAAGCGGTTGAATCTCCCAGTAACTTTAGAGCGTTAATCGGTACGCCGGTTTCACATTTGTTAGATGAAGCTAAGTACAACCCGAAAAAACAAAAAAAAACCAAAAGTCGTCATGGGTGGCCCTATGATGGGCTTTACGCTATCTGACGCCACTATTCCAGTAATAAAAACCACTAACTGTTTATTAGTTCCTGCAAAAAAAGAGTTAGTAGACGACAATGCCGAGCGACCGTGTATACGTTGTAGCGCTTGCGCTGATGCCTGCCCGGCTTCGCTCTTGCCCCAACAAATGTTTTGGCATGCCAAAGCGAAAGAATACGACAAAGCCGAAGAGTATGACCTTTTCGACTGTATTGAATGCGGGGCATGTGCGTACGTTTGCCCAAGTGAAATACCGCTAGTGCATTATTATCGTCAAGCTAAAGCTGAAATACGTTTGCAGCGCGATGAAAAGAATAAAGCAGAGAAAGCAAAGCAGCGCTTTGAAGCGCGTAAAGAGCGGTTAGATCGAGAAAAGCGCGAGCGTGAAGAGAAGCATAGGAAAGCCAAAGAAGCGCGATTGGCGGCGAATAAAGCAAAAGAGCAAAGCGCGGCATCAGTAGATAATACTAATAGCGCCAATGAGGGTGCCTCACAAGCAAAAGACAAGGTCGCCGCCGCCTTAGCCCGCGCTAAAGCGAAAAAAGCGGCTATGCAAACCAGTGCTAATGGCGAGTCGCACGTACAGCCTCAGCGCGATGATGTTAATGAAACCTCTACATCACTTGAGAATACGCCATCACCAGACGATAAAAAGGCCCAGGTCGCTGCCGCCATAGCGAGAGCAAAAGCAAAGAAGGCCGCTCAAGCAGGTCAATCAAGCCAGTCGTCACAAAATGAACAGCCAGCAACTGAGGTAGGCGCACAATCCGCTGCTGATGAAAAGAAAGCGCGAATTGCTGCTGCCGTAGCGAAAGTTAAAGCGAAAAAGGCAGAACAAAATACTGAAGACAGCGAAGAGCCGGCCTCGCAGGTCGATGAAAAGCCAGCATTGAACCCAGCTGACGAAAAGAAAGCCCGCATTGCGGCTGCTGTTGCGAAAGCGAAGGCCAAAAAAGCGGCACAAAATGCAGAAGAAACAACGAAAGAACCTGCGCCACCTGCCAATCAGGCTGACGAGAAAAAAGCACGCATTGCGGCTGCCGTAGCGAAAGCGAAAGCCAAAAAAGCGGCACAAAATGCAGAAGAAGCAACGGAAAAATCTGCGCCACCTGTAAATCAGGCTGACGAGAAAAAAGCACGCATTGCGGCTGCCGTAGCGAAAGCCAAAGCCAAAAAAGCGGCACAAAATACTGAGGTCGAGCCTGAAGACGCTTCATTGAAAGATGCGTCACCCCACGTTGGTTCATCTGATTCACAGGCACCAGACACATCAAGGGCTGAACCAGCGCAAGAACAACAGCACGATGAAAAAGATGAAAAAAAAGCGCGAATTGCTGCCGCTATTGCTAAAGCGAAAGCGAAAAAAGCTGCCGCTGACAAAGAGAAAGAATCACAATGAAGTTAAGTTTATCGAGCTCACCACACCAAAGGGTTAGACGCGATACCGGTCAAGTCATGCGCATGGTGATATACGCCATGCTACCAGGCATGATTGCGCAATCCTTCTTCTTCGGCTGGGGCATGCTGATACAAGCATTTATTGCTGTAGTGAGCGCATTATTAATCGAGGGCGTTATATTATTTTTAAGAAAACGTCCTATTGAGCGCACGCTAACAGATTACAGCGCAGTATTAACTGGGCTACTAATAGCCATCAGTATCCCACCCACCCTGCCTTGGTGGATGACGGTAACTGGCGTATTCTTTGCCATCGCTGTGGCTAAGCAAGTTTATGGCGGACTCGGGTTTAATATTTTTAACCCTGCAATGATTGCTTACGTCGTCTTACTCATTTCTTTCCCAGCCGCTATGAGTTTATGGCTGCCACCGGCGACACATGCGGGCATAACGCCAAGCTTCCTCGATTCGGTATCGCTTATTTTCACCGGTTTTACCACCAGCGGCTACGATGTTACTCAGCTTAAAACCATCGCAGATGGGGTTACGATGGCGACGCCGCTAGACACATTAAAGACAGATTTAACACAAGGCGTTACCTATACAGAGTCATTGAGCAAGCCAATTTTTAACGGCGGATTTTTTGACGCTGCTGGCGCAGGATGGGGAATCGTTAGCATTGCCTATCTATTAGGTGGACTGTATTTATGGAAAACCCGCGTAATTAGCTGGCATATTCCAGGCGGCATGCTTATAAGCGTAGCTGTGTGCGCATCATTACTTCATTTAGTTAACGCCGATTACTATGCCTCGCCCTTGTTTCATTTATTCAATGGCGCAGTGATGGTTGGTGCATTTTTTATTGCAACCGACCCTGTATCAGCATCGACTACACCGAAAGGCAGAATCATCTTTGGAGCCGCCATTGGTTTTTGGGTTGTGATTATTCGTACTTTTGGCGGGTATCCCGACGCTGTGGCCTTTGCGGTTATTATTATGAATATGGCCGTACCTCTTATCGATTATTACACCCGCCCGCGGGTATACGGGAAAAATGTAAGCAAAGGTCGAGGTAAGCCGCAATGATGAAAGAAAGCTTAACCAAAAACGGCCTGATGTTAGGCGCATTTGCCGTGGTTACCACGGCGCTGATTGCGCTAACGTTTTATGGCACCAGCGATAAGATAGAACAGCAAAAGCAGCAAAAACTGCTAAGCGTATTAAACGAAGTCGTTCCCAGTGAGTTTCACGATAACGCCTTATATGCAAATTGTACCCAAGTGAATGCCGTTGAATTAGGTGGCAAAAAAAGTCATAAGGTTTATCGCGCTACGTTAAATGGCAGCCCCAGCGCCTTAGTGCTTGAAGCTACAGCGCCCGATGGCTACAGCGGTGATATCGATATTGTTGTGGGGGTGAATGTTAAGGCCACCGCTTTTTCAGCTGCGAAAAACAGCGATGACGTTACCGCAATTGACAACACGAGTAGTGTGAACGCTGAGATGACTGTACTTGGCGTAAGGGTTATTGAGCACAAAGAAACCCCAGGGTTGGGCGATAAAATTGAGCTTGCGGTAAGTAACTGGATTACTTCGTTTAACGGTAAATCCTTTTCAAAAGACAATTTAGCCCCGTGGCAAGTTAAAAAAGACGGCGGTGAGTTTGATCAATTCACCGGTGCAACCATTACTCCAAGAGCAGTGGTGGGTGCTGTGCGTGAAGCATTGCTTTATGCACACACGAATAAGTCGGCCTTATTCTCCGCGCCAAATACTTGTGAAAGCAAAGATAACGTTAACACAACCGAACCTACTGATATTAACGAGGCGCACCCTCAACGTGTAGAGGAGCTTTAAACGTGACTGATTTTCGCGATTTATCACTACAGGGGCTTTGGAAAAACAACCCTGCCCTCGTTCAGTTATTAGGTCTATGCCCCTTATTAGCGGTTACGGCTACGTTTATCAATGGCTTAGGGTTAGGCCTTGCCACTATGCTGGTTTTAATTGGCAGCAACGTAACGGTATCGTTAGTGCGAAACGTGGTACGAAATGAAATTCGTATTCCCGTTTTCGTGATGATCATAGCTGCGTTTGTCACTATTGTTCAGTTGTTAATGAACGCGTTCACCTACGAACTTTACCTGGCATTAGGTATATTCATCCCTTTGATTGTGACTAACTGTGCCATTATAGGTCGGGCAGAAGCGTTCGCCTCAAAAAATGGCCCGCTTGCATCGGCGTATGACGGTCTAATGATGGGGCTAGGCTTTACCGCAGTACTGGTTATTCTCGGCGGCATGCGCGAAATATTGGGCGCTGGCACACTGTTAACTGGCGCAGATCGTTTATTTGGCCCGATTGCTGAAAACTGGACCATTGTGCTATTTAATACAGAAAATCCATTCTTACTTGCCGTATTACCCCCTGGCGCCTTTTTAGGCATGGGCCTGTTAATTGCAATAAAAAATAGTATCGATGCCAAAATAGCGGCGCAGCAGACTGCCCCGACAGAAAAAGCAGCGCGTGTTCGGGTTACAGCGGAAAGCTAACTAGCTCGTGTTGATAAAGCAAGAACAAAGTAAGAGACAGCATTAATGACTGACGTAGTGAAGCCCATTTCTAAGCAAGAAAAAGTACGTGAAATCATGCGTATTCTGGATGAACTCTATCCAGAAGTTCCAATTTTTCTCGATCATAAAGATCCTTATACCCTGCTTATTGCCGTGCTTTTATCCGCTCAATGTACCGATGAACGCGTAAACCAAATTACACCAAAGCTATTTGCTCGCGCAGATAATCCTTACGATATGGTGATGATGACTATTGAAGAAATTCAAGACATTATTCGCCCTTGTGGTTTATCGCCGATGAAATCTAAAGGCATCTGGCATCTGTCTGATATGATAATCAAGCAGCATAATGGTGAAGTTCCCGCCAGTTTTGAAGCGCTAGAAGCCATGCCTGCGGTGGGCCACAAAACCGCTGCGGTAGTTATGTCTCAAGGCTTTGGCATCCCAGCATTTCCTGTAGATACCCATATCCATCGCCTAATGTATCGTTGGGGGCTGTCAAACGGAAAAAGTGTAGAGCAAACCGAGCGAGACGCGAAACGCTTGTTCCCAAAAGAAAGATGGAACGACCTCCATCTCCAAATAATCCTGTATGGAAGAGAGTACTGCCCTGCTCGCGGTTTCGATCTAAATAAATGTATTATTACGCGCGAATTCGGCAGAAAGCGTTTTATAAACGAAGTGCTAAAAGAACAAGAAAAAAAGCAAAAAATAGCGCTTAAGAAAAAGCGAAAATAATTTAGAAATATAAAAATAGACCACGGAGAACACATGTCTCGATTAAATACTATCGCTAAACGTTTAGCGGTTGGTGCCTTAGTAAGTGCATGCAGTTTAGGCGTATTTGCTGAAACCTCGCCAATTACGCCGCAGCAAAAGAAAAATGCTGAAACACTTATACAAAAGGCACTTAATAGTGACTTAGGCTATAGCATTGTAGAGTCGCTAACTACTGAGATTGGTCCTCGTTTAGGTGGCTCTGAAGCGGAAAAACGCGCTAGAGAGTGGGGTGTAGAAGTTGGTAAACGTTTAGGTTTTGATAAAGTCAGTATAGAAGAATTCACTATGCCCTTTTGGGATAGAGGTCATTTACACATTGCGCTTACCGCTCCCTATGCACAACCCCTTTATGGCACAGCATTAGGTGGTGCCGCGCCATCTGAAAGTGAAATTAATGCTGATATTGTTTACTTTAGAGACATTCATGCGTTAACTGCGGTTAAAGACGGCGCACTTAACGGTAAGATCGCGTTTATAGATGGCGATGCCATGGTGAAAAGTCAAACTGGCGCGGGCTACGGACAAGCAAATCAGCGTCGACGCATCGGCTGGCAGCATGCCCAGCGCGGTGGTGCTGAGGCGTTAGTGGTACGTTCGGTAGGTTCAGATTCACACCGTTTTCCTCATTCAGGCATGATGAGTTCAGACGGTGATAGCTGGGCCGATATTCCAGTGGTAGCAATTTCAAACCCAGATGCTGATCACCTGCGCCGCCTACACAACTTAGGTAAACCATTGTCTCTGTCACTACATTCTGAATCAAAGTGGAAAGGCGAAGTAAGCAGCGGCAACGTAATTTTAGATCTAGTGGGCAGTGAAAAGCCTGAAGAGATCGTACTTATAGGCGGCCACTTAGACAGCTGGGACTTGGGTACAGGTGCGGTTGATGACGGTGCAGGCATAGCCATAACTACCGCGGCGGCAGCGTTAATCGCTTCTTTACCTGAGCGCCCAAAGCGCACTATTCGCGTGGTTATGTTTGGCGCAGAGGAAGTCGGTTTATTAGGTGCTTTTGCTTATGCAAAGCAGCATGAGAAAAATCTAAGCAATCACGTTTTGGCGACTGAATCTGATTTTGGCGCGCAAACTATTTGGCAACTTGTGTCTAATGTTAACCCTGAAGCTACGGTGTTGGTCGATGAAATCGCCAAAATCTTATCACCACTGGGCATAATTCGCGGTGGTTCAGACGTCGCTGGTGGCGGCCCTGATATCATTCCACTGGCAGCTAAAGGCGTACCCACTATTAGACTAAATCAAAACGGTAGAGATTACTTCGATTTGCACCACACGCCAGATGATACCCTCGACAAAATTAACCCGGATGAACTTGCACAGAATATTGCGGCTTATGCAGCTAGTATCTATTTACTTGCAGATTCAGACGTAAAGTTAAAAACCAAATAGTGGTTCGTCGCTATACGTTGTTTTAACAAGAGACGCTATTTTTCGGTCAGCATGCTAATCGGTGTGCTGACCTAAGCGTTTTAACCCACGACTTTTTCTTATTTATGTTTGTTGCTTGAACGCACTAAGCTTTTTCCAATGGGCTTTAAAAACGTATTTTTACCGCCACTGCCAACAGCATTAAGAATAATCTGACAATGCGACTAGGAGCGAAGATTATTGCTCTTATATAAGCGCGTGATAATTGATAATTTTTCCACTCAAATACAAGGCTGACGGACGTTTAAGATGCTTGAACTAACTCGTCAACAAATCGCCTAACTTCTTCACGCGATGACAAGACTACGTGTCGATAAGTATTTGCTTGTTTAAAGGCAACGGTGGTTTTATTTGTGGAGATATTTGAAATTAACGCAGGAGGTATTGCGTCAATGGTGGTAGAAATAGAATTTTGAAATTGCATATTAAGTACTTCTTTTTTGATATTGTTTGTTTTGAATTCCTCGCAGGTTGTGTTAAGAAATTTTAAAACGAAAATTAGGCCCTTTAACATCGCTTAGCGATAAAAAGAGCCCATCTTTATTAGATAAGCTTTATGGTCTTATCGAACAACTACGTTAGCAGCTTGTGGACCTTTTTGGCCTTGTTCAACTTCAAAGCTAACTTCTTGGCCTTCAGCAAGAGTTTTGAAACCGTCAGAAGCAATTGAACGGAAGTGTACGAATACATCTTTGCCGCCAGCTTCAGGTGTTAGGAAACCAAAACCTTTTTCTTCGTTGAACCATTTAACTGTGCCGTTTACTGAATTAGACATAATAAAAACCTTTTTTAAAAAAATTGATGTTGTGGTGAAAGTCACCGAATAGCAATAGACATAACCAAGCTAGTAAAGCAGTTGTATATCTAAATAGAACTTCAATTTGAAGGAATAAAGAAAGGTACAGCGCAGTATTAGGTAAAGCATAAAACATATCTAGAGCGGGATTGAAGGTACAGGTAAACCAACGCGATGTCCAACCTTTTCTCGATTATTTTTGGTCACGGCGCTTGTTAGCGTATTTTATTTATCGATGTACGTGCTTTTTAGCGGGCTAGGAAAAATTGTAATGCTGTCTTAAAGCGTTAACATTCACCTCTTAATATAAGTACGTGGTGTCTTTAGCTAACTCTCTGATTACACTAAAAAGCTGTTTCTAATACGGTTTCTTGACGTAAGCAACATTCAACACGCGCTAATATTGTATTATGTCCTTAGCTTTTACTTTCGTCACTAATAGGAGTTTGTTATGCGAATGCTTCACACCATGCTTCGAGTTGAAAACTTGGAAGCGTCTTTACACTTTTATACCTCACTTATGGGGATGCGCCTATTGCGCCAGTCTGAGAACAAAGAGTACGAATACACGCTGGCGTTTGTAGGCTACGGTGATGAGTCTGATAGCACAGTCTTAGAGCTTACCTACAACTGGGGCGACAATACTTACGAAAAAGGCGACGCTTATGGCCATATCGCCATTGAAGTTGATGATATCTATCGCTTCTGTGAGAACCTCGAAGCAAACGGCGCCGATGTTTATCGAAAACCAGGGCCGGTAAAAGGCGGTTCCACTGTTATAGCCTTTGTGCGCGACCCCGATGGTTACGCCATAGAGCTTATTCAAAACAAATCAATCTCGCTAGAACAGTCGCACTAATTATTCGTGCCTGTGGCTTGCATTGAAAGCATTTTTTCAGGCACGAATTATGGCTTCGGATTTATGGGCACAATGTAAGTTCATAGGTTACACGGCAGAGATAAATGACAACATGGAGCGATATTGTCATGCTACACAAACGCTTAGGCTTTTTTAAGAGCACGACGGCAATTGCCACGTCACACGTAAATTCAACACAGCAAACACATGGTGATTGGCTTGGGCGCTGTATTTATTGTGTTAGCGCTAAAGCGCGTAACATAATGCCCGCAATTGCACTGGCTGTTTCAAGCTACATAGCAGCTCCAACTTTGCATGCCGACACTCACGAACTGACAAGTGCTCAACGCTTCTCAGTCATCGCTCACCGCGGTGCTTCTGGCTACTTACCTGAGCATACTCTTGAAGCCGCTACCCTCGCCTTTTCTTTGAAACCTGACTTTATTGAACAAGATGTAGTTATTAGCAAAGATAATGTTCCCGTGGTGCTTCACGATATTCATTTAGAAACCGTGACGAACGTTGAAGCTGTCTACCCTAAGCGCCACCGAGCCGATGGCAGGTATTACGCGCGAGACTTTACCTTAGAAGAGTTACGAAACCTACGGGTTCACGAGCGAGCAAACAGCGATGGGAAACAAGTATTTGAAAATCGTTATCGCGGCCAACAGGCTCAGTTTACCCTTGCTACATTAGCAGAGCACTTTGAATTAATCAGTGAACTAAATCGCCAATTTGGTACTTCAGTAGGCGTTTACCCCGAAGTCAAATCGCCTGCTTTTCATAGTAACGAAGGGGTCGACGCTAGCAAAATTGTTATCGATATACTGAATACCTATGGCTTTGGTGGAGAAAGTGGCAACAGCTATCTTCAGTGTTTCGACTTCAAAGAGGTGAAACGCATTCGCGAAACACTAGGCTATAAAGGCAAAGTGGTTATGCTTATTGGCGAAAATGATTGGGGCGAAAGCGACACCGACTATGACTGGCTTCGCACTAAAGAGGGTATGGGCGAGGTAGCTTCTTATGCTGATGGCATTGGCCCATGGCTAGGCCACTTACTGAACAAGAAAGCAATGGCAGAAGGAAAATTAGAAGCGGCAAAATGGCTTGAATACGCCCATGATAATTCGCTGACCATTCATCCTTACACCTATCGCGAAGACGCTTTGCCTGCAGGCATGACAGGGACACAGTTGTTAGAAGCGTTAGAGAATGTAGCTAACGTCGACGGCGTGTTCACCGACCATGTTGTACCCGTTACCAGGTGGCGTGCACAAAAGGACTAAGCATTAAAGGTATGGGCGCTTTATACTCAAATGCAGTGTGTATGCGCATATTGGGTTAAAGCGTCTGGCGGTTAGGCACTGTAACTTAAAATGCTACGACTTAGAGAGCCTAACCACTACGCGACGGTTTTGGGCACGGCTTTCACGTGTATCGTTAGGCGCGATGTGACGTTTTTCGCCATGTCCGGTCAACTGAATTCTGTCTTCTGGCACACCTAGCGTGGTCAAGTAGCTCTTCACTTCGTTAGCCCGACGTATAGAAAGCTGCTCATTGTTCCATCGGCCACCATAGCTATCGGTATAGCCGTCTAATAGTACAAGTTCTAGCTCACTGTCTTCTTTCAAATACTCACCTATCATGGTTAAGCGTTTTTGCGAGTATTTGGTAAGTTCTGTGCTGTTGTTTTGATATGACAGTACGGTATAAGCAATGTCGTCGAAATTGAATGGCAGTAAGTTAGACACACACTTTACAAATTCTTGGTATACCCCAGAAAAGTTACTTGCATTTAATGCAACACTCACCTGATCGTACTTGTTGTACCAATCTTGGTAATAAATAGTGGGCCAGAAACCTTTTTCAAGTTCAGACAGCATTGTCCAAGCGGCGTCCTGCGGTAAGTCACCGTTGTACTGCTTGCGGATAGACATATCGGCTATAGGTTTTGGCGCTACGCCCGGCATCCACTTTGGTGGAACGGAATAAACGGCAGCCATATCGAATTTACTCGGTAGTAAATGCATGTCTAGCTCAAATTCCATATTCAATTGCTTTGACGCCGTGCTGGTAAACATAGCCTCGCCATAACCTGGTAATTCGTGGTTCAGTGTACACTGAAGACGTGTGTCGGAATCGATGCGCCAGTTGGAGCTTTCAATGGTCGCAGAATATTGTCGCATAGCAGCGTGGGAAGATAGCGACCCCACAATCCCCATCAAAGCGATATATTTTAATTTAGACACCATACTTCGACACCATAACGAAAATCAGACTAACACGGGTATGGGTTACGTTAACCGTCAACCACGTTTTCAACAACTTGCGAGTGCGCACACAAGCAAGTGAGCATTCGTCGGCATATCTATTTCAAGACAGGTACTAAAAGAACAAGAAATAGCGACGCACGTTAAGACGCTCTACATAACTATCGTCCAAAGTGTAGAAAAGTTTAGCGTTTAATACCATTCGCGTTTCAGGTTTTTGCTACTATCCTGATTTATAAACAATAGCGTTTCAATTGAAACTGGCAACTCGGTGGCATCCTTGCGATAATTCAGCTATTACATACATTTCGCATGTTGGTGCGCATTAACGCCACCAGCCAGTTTTCTCAATCTAGTCTACAAGAGTGTTTATGTCTGCCAACCCGCCCCTTCTTTCCCAGCGCTTTAGAGGTTATTTCCCCGTAGTTATTGATGTTGAAACTGCGGGCTTTAATGCGGGAACCGACGCCTTGCTGGAGCTCGCGGCAGTTACGGTAAAAATGGATGACGACGGCATTCTCCATCCCGATGAAACCTTTCACTACCATATAGATCCGTTTGAGGGCGCTAATCTAGAACCGGCAGCGTTGGAATTTAATGGCATCGATCCGAATTGCGCCTTGCGCGGGGCAATTGAAGAAAGTGAAGCCATGAAGGACTTATGCAAAGGTATCCGAAAGGCGCAAAAAAACGCTGATTGTCAGCGCTCGGTGATTGTTGCCCACAACGCCACTTTCGACCAGAGCTTTGTAAATGCGGCAATAGAGCGTTGTAACATCAAACGCACGCCGTTTCACCCGTTCGTCTCGTTTGATACCACCAGCCTTGCCGGCCTTGCGTTAGGGCAAACGGTGTTGGTTAAAGCCTGCCGCGCAGCGGGAATCGCTTTTGATCAAAGTGAAGCGCACAGCGCACTATACGATGCCCAAAAAACAACCGAACTATTTTGCTTTATGGTTAACCGGTACAAAGCATTAGGCGGATGGCCGGTAGAAAATGATTAAATGAACAAGGTATTTAAAATACTGGTATTCATACTGGGCTCACCCAACACGTTTTAATTTATAAGCTCAAACAAAAACAGCGCCTAAAAGCGCTGTTTTTTCTACTCTTTAAGTAGCTAGCTTACAGCTTGTCTGCTTCTTCAGATAGGTACTTAGCTACACCTTCAGGTGAGGCGTCCATACCAGATTTACCTTCAGTCCAGCCTGCAGGGCAAACTTCACCGTGCTCTTCGTGGAACGCCAGTGCATCAACCATACGCAGCATTTCATCAACGTTACGGCCAAGAGGAAGATCGTTAACCACTTGGTGACGCACCATACCTGCCTCGTCGATTAAAAACTGAACCGCGGAATGCAACACCATCTTCCGGATGCTCAACATCGTAAGCTTGACAGATATCGTGTTTAACATCAGCCACGAGAGTGTACTTAACTGGGCCAATACCACCTTGATTTACTGGGGTATTTCTCCAGGCATTGTGTGAGAATTGAGAGTCGATAGAAACACCGATCACTTCAACACCACGTTTTTTGAACTCGTCAAAACGCTTGTCAAAAGCAATCAGTTCAGAAGGACAAACGAAAGTGAAGTCTAGCGGATAGAAGAACACAACCGCTTTTTTACCTTTGATTGCTTCGCTTAACGTAAAAGAATCAACAATTTCACCGCTACCTAGTACCGCTGCAGCTGTAAAATCAGGTGCCGGACGGCCAACTAATACACTCATGAGTCTCTCCATTTATATGTGGATTGTAATAATAGAAGTGATTGCGTTGCGCGACCACTTGAAATAGATATTGCTAGCTTGGGAGATAGGTACGATTACTAAAATAACAATATTAAACAATGTGTTTTTTCACTGATCCTATCAATAGGGCTTGATTTGCTAAACTTTACGCACAGATTTTCATCATTTACCCTTTATTAAATTTGCCAATATCTACTTGCCAAACCAATGAATAGCAATTATTATCATTTACAGATTCATTTGGAGTACGTTTAATGTTTGTTTGCATGTGCTATGGGGTAACAGATAAAAGCATTCGCGCGGCGGTTGAAGAAAACGGCGTGGGAAATATGCGTGAGTTACGTCAACATTTAGAGCTTGGCTCGCAGTGCGGTAAGTGCATTACTATGGCACAACAAATTATTGACCAAACCATCATTGATGAATCATTATTTAAAGACGTAGGTTAAAGTAAGCAACCTAATACTTAACCTTTCCGGTCCCTTCTCCCTCTTGTAACGCGTTTCTTTGCTACGACACATTCAGCATATATATTGACACCAAAAGCAGCGGCCATTACCGCAGTGTTAATTAAAGGTGTATTCGATGCCTGCGTAATAAAAAGCGCCGTTAATGCCGCCTGGAGATGTAGGTGGATAAAGCGCGCCAACCTCGCCTTGAAACGGGTTTTCGTCAGGCAGTGCATCGAACAAGTTTTGCGCGCCTAGCGTAAGCTGAATGTGTGGTTGTACTTTCCAAGCGAGTTGCGCGTCAAACGTCGTTAATGCACTGCCGTATATATCCATTCCCGCCGATGCATCGAGGTGGTCTTCGTAAAACTCACCATAGTAGTTTAATCGCCATGTTAGCGCCCAGTTACCTTTGAGCTGCTCAAGGGTAACGCTTCCCCTGTGAGCCGGGAGGTTATCTTCTAGCATACGAATGCGCGACGGCGTTAAGTTAGGCAAAAGCTGCATTTCATCGTTAACTAGTGCAGGATAAAGCGTAAGGCGTTCCACCTGCGTATCTGTCCAGTTGTAAGCGAGTAATAACGCGTTAGCCCAGTCCTTATAAGAAAAACTGTAGTTTACAACTAAATCTACGCCCTGGGTCTTAGTGTCAAAATCATTAGTAAAGTATTTTGCTGCATTGTACTTAACTGCATCTGGCCTTCCCTGTGCAACCAACGCGCTAATATCTTGTTCAGTCAACGGAATCGCTGAGGTGGTACTGATGCGATCTGAGAGGCGAATATTGAAATAGTCGAGCGTTGCGAAAAAGTTGTCGCTTGCCTGCATGACCATGCCCAGACTGAAATTGACCGATTCTTCTGGCGTAAGTGGTGTCGCGCCGAGCTGTAATGAAATGAGGTCCGTTGGCGGCAAGGTGGCTTGGTCTTCAAGCCCATTAACGCCATAAGCAGTTGTTACATTAATCACGTTGCTCTGGCCCACTGTCGGCGCTTTAAAACCTGTATTAACTGAGCCTCGCAATGCAAAGGTGTCGTTAAGTTTATAACGCATGCTCAATTTGCCGTCAAAGGTAGAGCCAAAGTCACTAAAATGCTCAACTCGAGTAGCCAGTCCAACCTGCATCGCTTCAGTTATGAACAGCTCTACGTCGGCGTACAATGCCCAGTTATTGCGGCTCCAATGCCCAGCAGACTGAGGCTGATACCCTGGAAAACCGTTCGACCCAATCGAAAACCCTTCGCTTAACCCCAACGGAGGCTCAAGGGCAAAAGGCCCAGCAATGTAGGACGCTTCATCACCGGCTTTCTGGAAATAGGTTTCTTTGCGCCATTCAGCACCGAGGCCTATGCTAATTGGGTCTTCAAAAATGGATTGAATGAGCTTGCTAAAATCGAGGTTAAGGGTTCGCTCCACTTGTGATACGCCGCCTGGCGAAAAAGAAGTGGGTGTCTGGGGCCCTAACGACGGGTTTACCGTATTCGATATGGTGTACTCGATATCACTGTAACCTAAAGTGGCACTCGCATCCATCGCCCAACCTTTGGGCAATTCATGTCTTATTCCCATGGCCAGCGAGGCATCGGTAATGGTGCCGCCAAATTTTGGCGTGAAACCGCCTGGAAACCACTCATTAAAAGCAAAACAATTTGCCCCAAGTTCGGTGGTGTTATCAGCTATTCGCTGATAATCAGGGTCTTGCAATACGTTGTTAGTAGAAAGCGTAATAGACGGGCACGCTATGCCGTTTTCCAATCCATCTAAATCCGCCACAATTAAACGGCTTTCCCCTGTGTTGGGGTCAGTTCGGCTAAACACGCCTTCTCGAGTTTGCGGGTTTCGAAAATAGAAACCACCGGTTATTTTCCGTCTTGCTGCTGTAGCAAAACTATAAAATTCTGTTAAGTGAGAAATAGCAGTGCCGGCATTTAAGGCTAGTTTGATATCTTCGTTAACGTCTAATGCGCCCCAAACTTGAGACGGCGTTTGGATAAATGTATTACCTTGTTCGATAAGCGCCTGTGCATCACTGCGCTGTACAGAACGAGAGGTGCCGTTTTGCTGCCTGTACTCAGCCGTTGCATTTAAAAAGCCTTTATCGCCTATGGCAAACCCGTTGTTAAGCTGTATTTGAAAAAGCTCGCCATCACCTTCACTGTACCCACCTAACTTAAGGGCAACGCTCCCCCCTTCTCGCGCATCTTTTAGCACAAAGTTAATAACGCCTGCGATAGCATCGGAACCGTATTGTGCGGATGCACCATCTCGCAGCACCTCAACTTGCTTTAACGCATAAGCAGGTATAACTGATATATCAGGCCCTTGTGCACCGTCAGACAGGCCACCGCCGAGAAAGGTAATAACCGCAGATCGGTGTCTACGCTTCCCGTTAAGTAATAACAACGTGTGATCTGACGACATGCCTCTTAAATTCGCAGGTCTTACAAGGCTACTGGCATCGTTAATCGGCTGGTCATTAACATTTAATGACGGCACCATCACGCTAAGCATAGAAAGCACGTCACTATTCCCTTGCGAACGCAGCGCCTTCGAACCAATAACATCAAGGGGAACCGGAGAGTCTACTGCACTTCGCGGCGCATTTCTGGTGCCAACTACCGCAATTTTTTCCAAGCCATTATTGCCCTCTTCTGACGCTTTTTCTTCCTTGTTCGCCTGGTTAGCCTTCGCTAGTAACGACGAGCGGGAGCGAATACTCAGCATACCCGCTTCATCCACGACAACGGCAAGTTCCGTATCTTTTAAAAGTTGAGACAAGGCTTCGTTAAGCGTAAACGTGCCTTCAAGGGCATTCGTTTTCACTTTTTTAGCTAAATCAAACGGAAATAACAAAGTGGTATTGGCCTGTTTTGCAAGCTCCGTAAGGGCCTCATTGGCATTTTGCGCAGGAATGGAAAAACTAAACTCGTTAATTGATGTTTGTGGTTGCGTGGCTGTAACTTGGGTGGTTTGTGCGTACACAAGAGGGGCATGTGTAAAAAGCAAAAACAAAGTAGGCACAATGTGCATAGGCGCTTTTACTGAGCGAAACACCACTATTTCGCCTCTTTTTTGCGAAAAGCACCAAGCCAGCCATGCAAAAGCATGCAGCTTTTCTATTGCTTTATTAGGTTGCCTGCTTGTTGCAATGTTGCTCTGTTGCACGATTTAAATTCGATGTGCTTATTATTCTGATTATATTGTCACATTAAATAATTTGATGCCAACTAGGAATAGGAGAAAGCCCCTAAGTTTCAGAAGTTTTTAACTCTCCGCTAGTTTAAGCTCAATACTCGTGTCGGTGACTTTCTCGTAGTTGATGTTAAAGCTACTTTTTAACGCCGATAGTAGGCCGTCAATGTCACCCACTTTAAAATAACCCGCTACGCGGCGTTTGCGTAAGCTCTCATCAGAAATATGAAAGCGTACCGGCGTATAGCGGCCTATTTCAGCGAGAACCGCGTCTAAAGGCTCTCCTTTAAATACGATCATGCCTTGTTGCCAAGCTAAATCATCATCGATGTCGTTTTGAGACAAACTTTCACGGGCTTCAACTTTGCCTTGTACCTTAGCCTTTTCACCCGCAAACATAAGTAAACCTTCATCGGCAACAGGGCGCTTTGTGAACAGCGATTCATTAGATGCTGAAGCTTTAAAACGATCTTTAACTAATACTTTTCCGTCGGTCACTACGAGTTCAAAAGCGTTATCATCTACATACTGCATATTAAACGCTGTACCCACCGCAGTAACGGTATTGTTGCCGGCGGTAACAGAAAAAGGCCGCGTTTTATCGTGGGCGACTTCAAAATGCGCCTCACCCTTAAGCAGCACAATGTTTCTCACCGCTGACGAAAAGTCCACTGTAACCACTGAGTTAGTATTTAGGTGCATTTTTGAACCATCGGCAAGAGTGACATTTTTCTGTTCACCCACACCGGTTTGTACTTTTTGACTTACCGCTGCAAACTCAGGAGTAGCGTCTAACCATGTGCGTTGAACCACAACGCCTACGGCGATTGCCATTACTAAAAACGTCGCCGCTATCCCCCACATTGCGCTCTTAGAAACGCTGTGTTTTTTCGCTGATTGACGGGACGTCGGTTGAGGGAATAGACCACTTAGTTCATTCAGCACCGACATATCATCCCACAAGCTTGCGGCTTCAAGCAGCGCCTGCCGGTGTGCGTTACTTTCGGATAACCACGCGTCTAATTCTGTTTTTTTCTTCACTTTTTAAGCCGCGATCGAGACGGCTTATCCAAAGGCAAGCTTGCTCTTGGATATCTTCTTTGCTTGAAAACTGGCGAATATTGTTCATGTTAACTACGGCTTATGTCCTGAGTCGCGGTAGCAGTGGCACGGGGGGATGCACTGTCCTTTGAAAGCTCAGCTAAATATCTAGAGCACATCATTAAACCTTTGGCGACATGCTTCTCTACGGTGCTTTCGCTTAGCCCCACAAGCTCTGCAATCTCTTTTTGTCGCATGCCATATACTTTTTTCAACAAAAATACGCGTTTTACATCAGCTGACAGCGTGTCTGTCGCTCGGCAAAAATGAATAAAGCGCTCTTTGCTTTCTACGTTTTTTTCTAAACTGTGCCCTACAAGCTCATAAGGCAAAATATCCATGTCATCAAGCTGCTGCTTGTTTTTATTTTCAGCTTTAGCAACATGGTTCAGCGCTAGGTTACGCGCTGTTTTAAGCATATATGTCCGTTCGTATTGTATTTCTTGTTTTAATTCTGCTTCGTAGCTTTTTATAAAAGCTTCTTGGACTATATCTTCAATGTCGTCGGCGCCAACAATAGAACCTACCGCGCGCATTAGCTTAGAGCGGTATTTTAAAAAGGTTTCAGCTACTGTCGACTTTCTTGTCATAATAATAAAAGTTGTGTGTTTCGATTTGCTTACATTGGCATCAATAATGCCTGTTTCTTTATCATTTTTCACGCAAATGATACTCGAATAAGAAAATAAAAGGGGAGCTAATGCTCCCCTTCACTTCGAAACATTTGTGAAAGTTGTTTTTCGCTAGTGCTAGCGATTAAAAAGTGTAAACACCTCTTAGATAATAGAAGCCACCGTTGATACCGATTGGTGAGGTTGTTGGATACAACGAACCTGCAATACCGGCGTACTGTGTATTCTCATCTGGGTATTCATCAAAGGCGTTTTTCGCACCTACGGTTACAGTGAGCTCTTCAGTGAAGTTGTAAGCCACTTCTAAGTCCACAGTAAATTCTGAACCTACTTTATCAATAGGAAGCGCAGAATCTAAGTGATCTTCAAAGATGCTACCGTAATAGTTCAAGCGTGCAAGGAAGCGCCAATCACCATTTGTGTGGTTCGCCGTCGCACTGTAACGCACCGCTGGAAGGTTATCTTCTAGCATGCGAATACGGAAGTCAGAGATATTCTCCGACGCACGGTCTACTTCTGTCGACGTCCAGTTATAAGCAAGTGAGAACTTAGTTTCACCACCCATCATTTCCATCGCATAGTTCGCTACAACGTCAACACCTTCAGTAGTGGTGTCGAAATCGTTAGTAAAGAAGCTAATCTCAGAGAAGCTAGACGCATCGTTGATACCTTGCGCGAGAAGCGTCGCAATATCTTCTTCAGTTAGCGCAATACCCGATGCAGTACTGATACGGTCAGTAAGTTCAATGTTGTAGTAATCTGCAGTAATGAATAAACCATTTTCAAAGTCTGCTACCACACCAAACGTAATGCTTTCTGACTCTTCAGGCGTTAACTGCTCACCACCTTTAAGCTGTGATACTGGATCAGTGGGTGGTAGTGTTGCACGGTCGATTAGCTGTCCATCCGTACCAAACGCTGTGGTTACGTTACGTACATTACTTTGACCCAGCGTCGGTGCTTTAAAGCCAGTTGAGAACGCACCGCGGAACGCGATGTTCTCAAGCGCTTGCCAACGGAAAGCAATCTTCCCTTTCGTTGTATTGCCGAAATCAGAAAAATCTTCGTAACGTAGCGCACCCGCTAGCATGAAGTTTTCCGTGATGTACGCTTCTGCGTCAACGTAAAGCGCGATATTGTTGCGGGACACACGACCTTGGCTATTGGCCGCCAAGCCAGGGAAACCATTTGAGCCAATGCCAAAGCCTTGTGTCGCCAGCGGACCTATTTCATAAGAGGCAGTATCACCTGCAAAACTCTCATAACTTTCGTTGCGGTATTGGAAACCAGTCGCTACGAATAGCGGCTCATACAAACCAACATCGAAAGGTTTGGTAAAATCAATATCAAGGGTTTGCTCAGATTGTGTATAACGACCTGGGCTAAACTCGAACGGTGTTTCTGGGCCTAAAGACGGGTTGATTGTGTTGCTAATCGCGAAATCAACTTCGTTTTGACCAAGGTTTAGACTCACGTCATACGTGATATCGTTCTCTAATTCGCCTTTGGTACCGAATACAAGTGACATGTCGGTAACTGTACCGCCGAAACGAGGGGTGAAACCACCTGGAAGAATTTCGTTAAATGCAAAACAGTCTGGGTTATTTGCAACTTGGTTTATGTACGTAGGATTTTCTAAAACGTTGTCGCCTACTACGATATCGGTTGGACAATTACCTGACATATCGCCAGTTAAATCACCAACTAGAAGTAGCTGCTCGCCATCTTCATTCGTACCGCCGTCGTTTACACCACCACGATTGTGTGGGTTACGATAATAGAAACCGCCTTCAACTTCACGCTCAGCGAAGTTACCGAAAATATAGGCTTCAGACGTATCAGATAGCTCGACACCCGCGTTAGCAAAAAGCTTAATGTCGTGTTTTATTTCAGGCGAACCCCAAATTTGTGCAGGGTCTGCAACAAAGGTGTTGCCCGCCGCTATAAGCGCAGCTGCATCGTCACGCTGAATGCTACGAGAGGTATCGTCGGCAGTACGGTATTCGGCTGATAGGTTAATAAACCCATTTTCTGATAGTGGAAGACCCACGTTACCAGAAAGTTGAATCATGTCGCCGTCGCCTTCATAGTATGAGCCATAACGGGCTTCAAAGGAGCCGCCTTCTGACGCGTCATTAAGTACGAAGTTAATTACACCTGCAATGGCATCTGAACCGTACTGCGCTGCTGCGCCATCACGAAGAACTTCTACCTGCTTAAGTGCCGCTGCCGGAATAACAGAGATATCTGGGCCTTGTGCACCGTCAGAAAGACCACCACCTAGGAAAGTGATTACCGCAGAACGGTGACGACGCTTACCGTTAACCAACACTAGGGTGTGGTCAGATGCCATACCGCGAAGGTTAGCTGGGCGTACAAGCGTTGATGCATCATTGATTGGCTGGTCGTTCACGTTAAAAGACGGCACAACAGTTTGCATCATAGATACCATATCGGTGGCACCCTGCTGCTTAAACTCTTCGTCCGAAATAATATCAATTGGAACCGCTGAGTCAGCTACAGAGCGAGGCGCTGCGCGTGAGCCAACGACGGCAATTTGTTCGTAATCTTCAGCTTTTGCACTTTCTTCTGCTTCTTGCGCATAAACAGGTGCTGTAGCCATTACTGAAAACGCAGCAGATGCAGCTAGAACGCCGCGCACGTTTTTAGTCAATAAAGACAAGGTTGTATTCATGGTGGTTTCCCGGAGTTTCTCTATGAGTACCTTTTGCGTGTTTCACACATAAGCCTTTAGCGTTTTTCACACACAAGAAAAGTACTCAGAGTAGTTGTTATTTTATACCTTCAACACTGACTTACTTGCGGTCAGATGAACCTTTTTATAGAACGCAAGATATTAAAAAACAAACCTTTTTCTACAAAATAAATATATTTTTTCAGGCCGTAGAGGATTTTGATTTCTGACCTGTCTATATAGTTTTACGGGAATGAATGTGGCGGGTTTTACGCGGTTTTCAATGAAAAAAACCGGCACAAGACCGGCTTTCTAATCGTCATTTACAATCCCCAAAATCGGGCAAGGTCGAGAAGATTTACTCTTCTTCTTTGAACTTCTCAGCGGTCTCTTTAATAAGCGGCTGTAGCTCGTTTTGCTGAAACATTTCAATAATGATATCGCAACCACCAACAAGCTCACCTTCAACCCACAATTGTGGGAACGTTGGCCAATTCGCGTATTTAGGAAGTTCAGCGCGAATATCAGGGTTTTGAAGAATATCTACATAAGCAAATGGTTCGCCACATGACATCAACGCTTGCGATGCTTGTGAAGAAAAGCCACAGCTAGGTAGTTTAGGAGAACCTTTCATGTACAACAAAATTGGGTTTTCTTCGATTTGCTGCTTGATTCTATCCAGCGTTGATTGATTTTCAGTATTATCCATTTGATTCCTCTGAGCACAAAAGTGTATTCCCAGTAGATGGGAATGCATGAATGATTTATCAAGGCGAAGGGTATCATAAATTTATATTTAATAACCGAACAGTGAATTGATCTTTTCATTCTCTGAAACGCTATCTACCAATACATTGGATGGCTATTTACCAAGACAAAATAGGTTTTGAAAAAAAATTCACATTTTTGTCATTGAGTTATATAACTTTATCCCCACATTTAAGATATGCTTTAGCGTCTAAAGCGGTATATTCAATCAAGGGTTGATATGCACTTATTGAACAGGCGAAGATAAGTGTGCTTTAGATTACAATACTAAACCAACATGGAGACCGTCATGGCTTTTGAACTACCAGCATTACCATACGAACAAAATGCACTAGAACCACATATTTCTGCTGAAACGCTTGAGTATCACTACGGCAAGCACCACGCTACTTATGTAACTAAGCTAAACGGCCTAGTTGAAGGTACTGACATGGAAAACAAAAGCCTAGAAGAAATCATTAAATCTTCTGAAGGCGGTGTTTTCAACAACGCAGCGCAGGTGTGGAACCACACGTTCTACTGGAATTGCCTAAGTCCGAATGGCGGCGGCGAACCTACAGGTGAACTCGCTGACGCAATTAACGCGAAATGGGGCTCATTTGCAGACTTCCAAGCTGCGTTTAACGACAAAGCAGTTAATAACTTTGGTTCAAGCTGGACATGGCTAGTTAAAACTGCTGACGGCAGCCTAGACATCGTTAATACCAGCAACGCTGAAACGCCTATTTCTGGCGATGACCTAACACCAGTACTTACTGTTGATCTATGGGAACACGCTTACTACATCGATTACCGTAACGCGCGTCCTAAGTACCTAGAAAACTTCTGGGCACTAGTTAATTGGGAATTCGCAAGCAAAAACTTTGCGTAAGCCTGACGCCTCAGTATAGAACTTAATAGGTTCTATAACGCGTTTAAAAATACGAATGAAAGCCCCGCATATCAGCGGGGCTTTTTTTGTTGTGTTCATTCTTTTAAGTGACACTAAATTCTTATTAAAGTTGCAATTTTCATTAGACGAAAAGATTAAAAACTATACACATTAATTACTATCCTTTTCCCAAATACCGACTAAGCTGAAATTACGGGGTTCCGTATTTAAGGGGTATTCATGGGTATTTTTGAACACTATCAAAGTCGCTATGAAGAGCGAAAACAGGAAGAGTTCACCATTGGGGAGTTCCTTGAAATTTGTAAGGAAGATCAAAGCGCTTATGCAAACGCTGCAGAACGTTTGCTAAAGGCTATCGGTGAGCCAGAACTAATTGACACTGCCAACGACCCGGCACTAAGCCGCATTTTCTCAAACCGCGTTATTTCTCGTTATCCAGCTTTCTCAGAATTCTATGGTATGGAAGAAGCCATAGAGCAAATCGTTTCTTATCTTAAGCACGCCGCACAGGGACTTGAAGAGAAGAAACAAATTCTTTATTTACTCGGCCCTGTGGGCGGCGGTAAGTCCTCGCTAGCCGAGAGACTAAAAGAACTGATGCAGCATGTACCTATTTACATGCTAAAAGGCTCGCCAGTAAACGACCATCCTTTCTGTTTATTTGATGTCAAAGAAGACGGCGACATTCTAGAAAAAGAATACGGCATTCCTAAGCGCTATTTAAAAACCATCATGTCACCGTGGGCGCGTAAGCGCCTGCATGAATTTAATGGCGATATTACTCAATTTAAAGTTGTTCGGGTTTATCCTTCAGTACTCGACCAAGTGGGCATAGCGAAAACCGAGCCTGGGGACGAGAACAATCAAGATATTTCGGCGCTAGTGGGTAAGGTGGACATTCGCCGCTTAGAGCAGTATGCACAAAATGACCCTGACGCCTATAGCTACTCTGGTTCTTTGTGTAAAGCCAATCAGGGGTTAATGGAATTTGTCGAAATGTTTAAAGCGCCGATTAAGGTGCTGCATCCACTATTAACCGCCACACAAGAAGGTAACTACAACCCAACGGAAGGCTTCTCTGCCCTTCCCTTCGATGGACTAATTCTTGCCCATTCAAATGAGTCGGAGTGGCAAGCGTTTAGGAATAATAAGAATAACGAGGCATTTCTTGACCGGGTTTACATTGTAAAAGTGCCATACTGCCTGCGGGTAAGTGAAGAAATTCATATTTACAAAAAGCTCCTTGATAGCAGTGAGCTTAATGGCGCGCCCTGCGCCCCTGACACGCTAGAGTGCTTAGCACAGTTTACCGTGTTATCTCGCTTGAAAGAGCCAGAGAACTCCAGTTTGTTCTCAAAAATGCGGGTATACGATGGCGAGAGCCTGAAAGACACCGACCCTAAAGCCAAGTCTTATCAAGAATACCGCGATTACGCCGGTGTTGATGAAGGCATGGAAGGGTTATCCACCCGCTTTGCCTTTAAGATTCTATCTCGCGTGTTTAACTTCGATCATCAAGAAGTAGCAGCGAATCCGGTTCATCTTTTCTATGTGTTGGAGCGCCAAATTGAGCGGGAACAGTTCCCTCAAGAAACCGCGGATAAGTATTTAGAGTTCTTGAAAGGCTACCTAATTCCCCGCTACGTGGAATTCATTGGCAAAGAAATTCAAACGGCTTATTTAGAGTCGTATTCTGAATATGGGCAAAATCTGTTTGACCGCTATGTGACGTATGCCGATTTCTGGATTCAGGACCAAGAGTATCGCGACCCCGAAACCGGGCAGCTGTTTGACAGAGCATCGCTAAATGCAGAGTTAGAGAAAACCGAGAAGCCCGCCGGTATTAGCAACCCCAAAGACTTCCGTAACGAAATAGTAAACTTTGTGCTTCGGGCACGTGCGAATAATGCAGGCAAAAACCCTGCGTGGACAAGTTATGAAAAACTGCGCACCGTCATTGAGAAAAAAATGTTCTCAAATACGGAAGACTTATTGCCGGTGATTTCGTTTAACACCAAAGGTTCTGCAGAAGAGCAGAAAAAGCATGACGACTTCGTAAACCGTATGACCGAAAAAGGCTATACGCAAAAGCAAGTTCGACTGCTTTGTGAATGGTACCTTCGCGTACGTAAAGCGTCTTAGCGCTAGACGTACGTGGTGCTTAAGCGCGTGTAAACGCGCTTCAGCACTGGTATTTGTAGTTCACAACAAGACAAGCAGGTGTGTATGGCGCATTTTATTGACCGAAGGCTTAATAGCAAAGGCAAGAGCACGGTAAACCGCCAACGTTTTATTAAACGCTATAAACAGCAGATAAAACGCGCGGTATCTGATGCTGTGGGTAAACGTTCTGTAACCGATCTAGATTCTGGCGAAAAGATTAGCATTCCAGCCAGGGATATTTCTGAGCCTATTTTCCATACCGGCCGCGGTGGCAGCAGAGATATTGTACACCCTGGCAATGACCAGTTTATTGCTGGGGATAAAATTGACAGGCCGCCAGGTGGCAAAGGGCAAGGTGGTGGTGAAGGCGATGCCAGTAACGAAGGAGAAGGTCAGGACGAGTTTGTTTTTTCCATTTCTAAAGATGAATATTTAGATCTTCTTTTTGAAGACTTAGCGCTACCTAATTTGAAGAAAAACCAATTTGATAAAGTCACGCAGTATGAAACCTACCGCGCGGGTTATCAAACTGATGGCGTGCCAAGTAATTTAGATATTGTACGCTCGCTCAAAGGTTCAGTGGCAAGACGCATTGCGCTTAGCGGCAGCGATAAAAGAAAGCTTAGAGAGCTTGAAGAAAAACTGGCGCAACTTATTGATGATAAGCACGACAATACGTTAGCGATAAAAGCGCTAGAAGAAGAAATTGATGTATTAAAAGCAAAAATTGCGCGGGTGCCCTTCATCGACACCTTTGATCTACGCTTCAAAAACTATGACAAACGCCCACTTCCCTCTAGTAAAGCTGTGATGTTTTGTTTAATGGATGTCTCGGGCTCTATGGACCAAGCCACTAAAGATATGGCAAAGCGGTTCTACATTCTGCTGTATTTATTTTTAACCCGTACTTATGAAAACGTAGATGTGGTCTATATCCGCCACCACACGCAAGCGAAGGAGGTAGATGAACAAGAGTTTTTCTACTCGCAAGAAACCGGCGGCACCATTGTTTCAAGTGCGTTGAAACTGATGGACGAAGTGGTTCGTGAGCGCTACAGCGATGGAAATTGGAATATTTACGCAGCACAGGCGTCTGACGGTGATAACTGGGCTGATGACTCGCCCCAGTGTCGCGATTTACTTACCGCCAAACTATTACCTGCCACTCGCTATTACGCTTATATCGAAATAACCGAAAGGCAGCACCAAAGTTTGTGGCGTGAATACGAAAAAGTTGCCGCTACTCACGACAACTTTGTATGTAAGCACATACAATCGCAGGCTGACATCTACCCTGTGTTCAGAGAGCTATTCAAACGCTCGGAACAAGATGCGCTGCAAGGAGCCTAATATGACCGCAGATGCAATTGCAAAAGAAAATGGCAAACCTGAATCATCACAACGACATGTGTTAAGCGACGGCCCCGACTGGACATTTCCGCTTATCGAAGAATATGAGGAACACATCGATCGCATCGCTAAAAAGTTCAAGCTTGATACCTACCCCAATCAAATTGAGGTCATTACCGCCGAGCAAATGATGGATGCCTACGCCAGCATAGGCATGCCGCTTAACTATACCCACTGGAGCTTTGGTAAAAAGTTTATTCAAACCGAGCAGCAATACCGTCGCGGGCAGATGGGGCTTGCATACGAAATAGTCATTAACTCTGACCCCTGCATTGCCTATTTAATGGAAGAGAACACCATTACCATGCAAGCCTTAGTCATGGCCCACGCATGCTATGGACACAATTCGTTTTTCAAAGGCAACTATCTATTTGAGACATGGACTGACGCCAGCTCTATTATCGATTACTTAGTATTTGCTAAAAACTATATTGCTAAATGCGAGCAAAAGTACGGCTATGAAGACGTAGAAAATATGCTCGACTCCTGCCATGCACTGATGAATTACGGCGTTGACCGCTACAAACGCCCGCAAAAGATTTCATTGCAAGAAGAGAAGAACAGGCAGGAAGAACGCGAAGCCTACCTTCAATCCCAGGTGAACGAACTATGGCGCACACTGCCTAATAGCCCGCACAGTCAACACAAAGAAAAAATTCGTTTTCCTCAAGAGCCCCAAGAAAACCTGCTTTATTTCATTGAAAAAAACGCGCCACTTCTAGAGCCTTGGCAGCGTGAAATTGTGCGTATTGTGCGCAAAGTTTCACAGTATTTTTATCCGCAGAAACAAACCCAGGTAATGAACGAAGGCTGGGCCTGTTTTTGGCACTATCATATTTTAAATGAGATGTATGATGAGGGTTTAGTAAGCGACCGCTTTATGATGGAGTTTTTACACAGCCATTCCAGTGTGGTTATGCAGCCTGAATACAATAGCCCTTATTATTCAGGCATCAACCCTTACGCCCTTGGTTTCTCGATGTTTATGGATATCAAGCGCGTATGTCAGTCACCCACGGAAGAAGATTATAAATATCTACCGAGTATTGCGGGTAAAGACTGGCTGAAAACCGTGCATTTCGCCATGGAAAACTTTAAAGACGAAAGTTTTATCAGCCAGTTTTTATCGCCAAAAGTGATTCGTGATTTCAAGCTTTTTTCACTGGAAGACGACACCTCCCAACCCTTTATCAGCGTAAGTGCTATTCACGATGAATTAGGCTATCAAACCATTAAAGAAAAACTTTCGGCACAATACAACCTGAGCAATTTAGAGCCAAATATACAGGTACACAATGTGGATGTTAGAGGCGACCGGTCGCTAACTCTTCGCTACATTCCACAGCGCGGTGTTCCGCTAGGCGACTCGAAAGATGAAGTAATGCGTCATTTACACAGGCTTTGGAAGTTCGATGTACGTCTTGAACAAGACAATGGTGATGACGGCGTTGACGTAATATCGGAGTGTAAACGCACACCGCAGGCTTGAGCCTGCGGTTTACTTTTTTTCAATAGCTGTTAAACCGCTTTGGACTCGTCCATGTCCTTTTTGGAACACAGCAACAGAGATAACGCGCCCACAATAGCGAAAACCGCTGCGGTGAAAAAGGTTTCATAGGCGTTTGTTCCTTGCTGCCATTGTTGCCCAGCCATGTAATTGCCAAACGCACCGCCCAGCCCGAACGCTACACTTATATACACGGCTTGCCCTCGGCTATGATACGCCTTCGGCAAGAACTGGTGAATAAAGTGCACCGATACCGCATGGGTTAACCCAAAGCTTAATGTATGAATAAGCTGGCTTAATACGATCACCATAAAGCTGTCAGCAAATGCCGCCATCACATACCAACGTAACCCTGTGAGCGCGATACTTAAGAATAATAAATTCCACACACCAAATTGACTAATAAGCCTGCGGGCAACCAAAAATATCCCCACTTCGGCAAGTACCCCTAGCGCTATAAAGATGCCGGTCTGTTGTCCGCTGTAGTCAAGGTCTCGCATGTAAAGAGCAAAAAAGCCGTAATACGCGCCGAAGCTAATTTGCAGACAGGCAGAAGCGAAGATAAAAATAGCAAAAGGTTTTTGCTTAGCGTACTTCCAAATACTGCCCGCCGTAGACGATTCAGGCGCTGCTTCTTTCGGAGCGCGTATAAACAAGGTACTAATAAATAAAAGTGCAAGTACACCAACACTGGCATGCACAGGAGTATCAGTAGAAAAAATATCTAGGGCCTTACCCACACCTACCGTTAAACAGATAAATCCAACACTTCCCCATAGCCTTATTTGCCCATAGGTAGCCTTGGTTTTCGCCACTGTGTTCATAGTGATGACTTCAAGCTGAGGCAATACCGCTGTCCAAAACATCATCATAAGGCCGAACGCCAGCGTAAGCCCCCAGAAACTGGTGAAGTAAAATACCGAACTGAAAGTGAGTACTGTAAGAAAGCAGCCTAAACGCATGACGCCTATAGCGTTTCCCGTTTTATCAGCAACGCCTGCCCACAAGCCTGGGCCTAAAATACGAGCTAGGGTAATGACGGCAAAAAGCTCACCAATTTCGGCAGAAGAAAAGCCCCGCCCATCGAGAAAGATCCCCAAGTATGGAACAAGTACGCCAAGTTGTCCGAAGTAAAGCCAGTAGGTAATAGCAAGGATAAAGAGCGCAGTTTTACTGCTTGCTGCGCCTGTCTCAGCGCTTCTTGCTTCGTTTTGACCATTAGGTGACAAATCACATCTCCATATGCAAAAACGCCACTAGCGCAAAACGGGCAGTGGCGAATAGTGAGAATATTTAGCGCAACACGAAGGTAATGCTGCGCGTTTTACCAAATCGCGTAGATAATACGATTAAGCTTAGTGGTAATTAAAAAAACGCTATGCCTGACCCGCAATTGGCTTAGTCGTCGATAGCACACCTGTATTTTGTGCGCGGTGGCGTAACAAGTGATCCATTAATACCAGCGCAAGCATGGCTTCTGCAATGGGTACAGCGCGAATACCCACACAAGGGTCGTGACGACCTTTGGTGACAATATCAATTTCTTCATTGTCTTTATTGATAGTTTTACCCGGTACCGAAATGCTCGAGGTCGGTTTAAGTGCCATGTGCACTTCAATATCTTGGCCGGTAGAAATGCCGCCTAATACGCCACCTGCATGGTTTGACGAAAACCCTTCAGGGGTTAGCGTATCGCGGTGTTCACTGCCTTTTTGATTGATAACATCAAAACCATCGCCAATTTCAACGCCTTTCACCGCGTTAATCCCCATCATGGCGTGGGCAATTTCAGCATCTAACCTATCGAACACAGGCTCGCCAAGGCCAACTGGCACGTTCTTCGCCACAACTGAAACTTTTGCGCCAATACTGTCGCCAGACTTTTTCAGGTCGCGCATGTATTCGTCCAGCGCATCTAACTTAGACTCATCTGGGCAGAAAAACGGGTTGGTATTGGTAACGCTGTGATCGACCTTATCAACGGTAACAGGGCCAAGCTGAGACAAATACCCCAACACCTCGATACCATGCACTTCTTTCAGGTACTTCTTCGCGATACCGCCAGCAGCTACGCGAATAGCTGTTTCGCGGGCTGACGAGCGACCACCACCGCGATAGTCACGGCTACCGTATTTTTGATCGTAGGTGTAATCAGCATGACCTGGGCGGAAGCGGTCTTTAATATTGCCGTAATCTTGGCTTCGCTGATCTTTATTTTTAATCAACAAACCAATACTAGTGCCTGTAGTCTTGCCTTCAAATACGCCAGATAGAATTTGTACTTCGTCGTCTTCTCTTCGCGCTGTGGTATAGCGAGAAGTGCCTGGCTTGCGTCGGTCTAAATCAACCTGCAAGTCTTCTTCTGTAATTTCGAGTCCTGGAGGGCAACCATCTACCACGCCACCAATGGCGATGCCGTGGCTTTCGCCAAACGTGGTTACAGTGAAAAGTTTTCCGAAGCTGTTACCTGACATAATTAACTATCAATCCTTACTACTAAAATACTGTACGAGTGTGTCTTTGCGCACGGCGAAGATACCTGAACCGCCGTTTTCAAACTCAAGCCAAATGACTTCCAAACCCGAGAACCTTTCACTCATGTGAACTTCGCTGTTGCCTACCTCTACAAATAGCCAGCCGCCGTCGTTAAGATAGGTTGGCGCCTCTTTAAGCATTATATCAACGAGATCTAAACCGTCGTCGCCTGCGGCTAGGGCCAGCTCTGGCTCGTGATGATATTCTTCTGGCAAGTCAGCCATGTCTTCTGCATCTACATAAGGCGGGTTAGACACGATGAGGTCGTACTTTTGTCCTGCTAAGCTTGAAAACAAATCTGATTGAATGGGGTACACGCGGTGACTTAGCCCATGCTCCTGAATATTGATGTCGGCGACTTCTAATGCATCCGTGCTGATATCTACGGCATCCACCTGAGCTTCTGGATAAGCATGAGCAAGCGCGATAGCAATACACGCACCGCCCGTACACATATCTAGAATATTGGCGGGTGTTGATTCAACAAAGGGGGCAAATTCATTTTGAATAAGTTCAGCAAATGGCGAACGGGGTATAAGCACGCGCTCATCTACATAAAATGGCATACCGCAGAACCATGCTTCGTTAGTAATATAAGGCAATGGCATGCGGGTTTGAACACGCTTTAATACAAGCTCGGCAATTTTTTCCCGTTCACTTCTCGTTAAACGGGAGTTTAAAACATTTTCACCCGCCTGCTCAAAAATGGGATGAGGTAAATGCAACGCCTGCATAACGAGGCTCGTCGCTTCATCCCACGCATTGTCAGTACCATGACCAAAATACAAAGCGGCATCGTTAAAACGGCTGGTTGCCCATCGTGTCATATCTAACAGGGTATGCAGATCTTCAATGGCTTCTTCAAGGTAAAACTTATCGGTCATGGCGTTTGGGTACATCAAAAATTTCAAAGCTGGTATCATACCCAAACTTCATACCGATTCACATAATTAACTACGTAGCGAATCTTTCTATTCGTTATAATTTAAGCGTTTTGAATTATTAAACTCGAGTTTATTTACCCAAGCTATTGTTGATGAAAACCTTTAAAAAAGAACTCAAAGCATTAAAAAAGCAGCTTTCTGAACCTAAGCGCCAAACTGGACTAGCTAGGCAAGGGCACGCGAGTAATCGAAACGACTCTATAAGTGCCGAGGAAGAGACCTTCTCATTTGCCGATGCAATGCAGGGAATCACGCCTTTATCGCAAGATAAAGTTGAGCCTGATAAGCAAGTTGAATTATTTAAGAAGTCGCAGCAAGTAAAAGGTAAACACCTAAAACACAGCAAGCAACTAGCGGCGAGCTTCGACTTTTCCGATATGTATCAAGCCGCACTGCCTCAAGAAGGGCCTATGCGCTTTTGCCAAGAGAGTGAATCGACTCACATCTTAAAACAACTGCGCCGCGGTGATTATTCACCGGAAATGACGTTAGACCTACATGGCCTAACTCGTGAGATGGCAAAAGCAGAGCTTGCTGCGCTTATCCACACTGCCAGAAAAGACTTGATAGATTGCGTTTGCGTCATGCACGGCTTCGGTCAGGGCGTGTTAAAAGCTGCCCTGCCCCATTACTTAGTCCAGCACCCTCACGTACGAGCGTTTCATCAAGCCCCACTGGAGTACGGCGGGCAAGCCGCACTGTTAGTGCTTATCGACATACCGCTTCAAAACAATAAACGTTAATTTGCGCTAGCCCAACCACAAAGTGGCGATTTATTTGTCTTCATCAGCACTGTTGTGCATAAAAAGATAAGTGTAATACATCATCATCGCGACGATAATGCCTATTCCTAGCAGTGAGCCCCATACCACTGGGTCTTTCATCATAGTCCACAACATAATTGGTCTCCTCTTTAACTAAGTGAATAATAGAAGAGGCTTTGTGTAGAGGTTGTGATCTAGATCAATAGTGAAAATTAGCTTATCGGCAACGTTTTGAATGTTTGATCTAGGTCAAATTGAGGTTTTCATTTAAGCTTCATGAAGGCAACCTAAGTGCTGGTATCTGAAATTATTGACGTTATCGCGACCCGAATCGGTTAAAAATATTCAGTTCGTTTTCGCTTCCTAACATCAACTCAGCAGACCTACAGAGTGTTTCCATCGATTCACTAACTTTCATATCAAAGTTGGAAGGCGTGGCTTTTAAACTGTGTTGAAAAATTTTGGCGTTGGTGTGTGTCGCTAGAAGCAAAAAGCCAAGGCAGCCATAAGATTTTAAAAAAGGTAATCGAGTGCAGAGTTGCTTTGCAGCAGTATGGGTGACTGTAAGGTTTTTGTCGGGGATGGAGAAAATGACCCAACGCTCCCGCTTTCTTCCCTCTTTCACAATCTCATCAAACCATTCGTCAACTGTTCTATCGTCATATACATTACTGGGTATATCAAATAGCACATTATTGACGTTGAAAAAACGGTACTGATGCTGACTTCCTACCATGGCTATCTCCTGTCATGCCTTTATAGAATTGATAAGAAGCGTTCTTATACTTAGATCATTTAAAAGGAAAGCAATGAAGTGGCATAAGGTAACTACTACCTAGTAATATTCCTGCTTTGATAGACGTTGTGCCTTTGCATACCACTAGCAATTTTCTCAACTAACCAGTCTGATGCCGCTGAACTATCGCTAAAGAATTGAAAAGGTAGCGTAGATGCGTCGTAAATTTTAGACCAAAACTTCTGCTGTAACGCGAGCCCTTCTGTCTCATGAAGTACTACCGCAGTGGCAACAAGTCCTGAATCAACGGCTTCATCCACAATCAATTGTGCATCTGCTGTAGCTTCCATAGGCGCTAAGGCTAAGCCGTGAACGTTAACTAAGCTGGCCCAACAAGGCACTTGGATCTTTTCTCTCTCAGCACCCACTACGCGTTGATATTTAAGAATAAACTCTAAATTAAAAGGCCCGCTTAGGCTGATGGAAAGAATCCGCTTCTCTTGAAGAAAGTGAGCATGGACATCACCATGCGCGCTAAACTTTTTATTCACCATAAATTCACTATCGCTACGCTTCCTAAATCTGATCAAACATCATCAACAGCAATGCTTAAAGTATAAAGCAGGAATTGAGATTGCGCCTGTTAGTTGTCGTAGAAAACCTTAAATACAATAAGCGGAAAGTAAGAAGGAAAATAAAAACAAAAAGCTATTGCAAATCATTCTCATTTGCACTATCTTGTAAATGCCTGTTCGACGTGAGTTAAAAAAACGGTCTTGGCTTAGCGTCGCTGGGGGATAGACGCCCGTCTATCCCCCATTTTTTCTTATTCCTATCAGCGTATTACCTCTTACTTTTTCTTGTTCTAATGTTAATGCTTTTTATCAGTGGCATATCGAGTAGGGTGAGGCGTCACCGCCTCATCCCTCTCACAGAACCG